>NZ_CP183333.1:0-145406 GCF_048541825.1 Caulobacter sp. ErkDOM-C
CACGCGGGCCTGACCGCTAAGCGAGACCGGGCTCGCCGCGGCGAGCATCAGGCCAAGCACGACCCACAGGCTGCGCCCGATCATCGATGATCCTTGCGCAGGGTGACCAGAACCCGCTCGACGAACACCTCGGCGACCTCGGCCGCCTGCAGGATGGCGGTCACGTAGTCCCGTTTGATGCGATCTGCGGCGATCCCGCTCGGTGTCGACAGGGTCAAGAGCCCGTCCTCGATCCCGTGGAAGCCGACCTTTCCGAACCAGCTGCCGTAGGCGCCCTCCCGCACGATGGCGCGGAGCGCTGTCGCGATAGCCTGCCAGGCCGGATCGTCGGTCCCCGGCGCGGCCATCAGGGCCACGGGCGGGGCGACTTCAGGCAGCGGGATTTCCCCCTTCACCCGCATGATCCGGGCGAGGTTAAGGCGCAGATCGGGCGCGCCTTGGGCGGTTCGGGTAACCATCCAGCCGAAGTATTTGCAAGGGCTCTGGATGGCCGGGTCTTCCAGCGCGATGGCCAGCATCGCGATCACGCGTGGCCCGTGGCGGGCCCAGCCCCAGCCGACCGACAGGGCGTTGTTGCGTTCGATCTCATGAAGCCAGATTTCGGCTGCCGCGGCGATCTGGGCGACATCGGCAGGCCCCGCGCTGGCTGGGTCGGCGAGGATATGATCCCCCACCACGGCGGCGAGTCTCGGACAGACCTGGACGGCGGCCCTGAGCTCCTGGCGCACCATTTCCGCCGCCGCGGGGGGTGCGGATTGAGCGCCACCCAAGCCGCTTGCTCTCTCCGGAGAGCAAATGGCGCTGGATGTTCCGTTGCTGTGGCGTTGGCTCGAGGATCCGTTGCGTTTGCCGCTCGCGGGAGGCGTAGCCGGACGCGCAAAGGAATAACTTCGCGGCGAAGGTGCGTCCTTATCCTGTACAGAGGAACTCTCGTTCTTATTGGACTGTTCTAGGCGCCGGGATATGGGCGCCTGGGCGGCATATCTCTGCGCAAACACCACGGGCTCAAGATACTGAGCTCGGCGGGCTGACGCCGCCTCGCGGAACGCGGCGTCAGCAGCCTCCATTTCGTCCAGGCGTGCCACCAATGGGGCCAAGTCGTAGGCTTCGACGCCAGCGGGGCGGTTGGCGCGATTGTAGTCGCGAACCATGTAGCCAGCCGCCTCCAGGCCGCGCCGGTTGGCCCGCGCCGTGCTCTCACTGCAGCCTAGGTAGTCGGCGATCAGCGCTGTGCTCGGCCACACGCAGGCGACGTCCTTCTCCAGGCGGTCCTGATTGAGGTGCTCGACATAGAGCAGCAGGGTCATCCGCTGCTGGATGGTGAGCGTAGGTGTGCCCTTCAGTACGGCCGCGGCGATGCGCGCGATGCTTTCGCCCGGGTTCCAACGCCAGGCGCGGGCCTGCTCGCAGACCGCGTCGAAGTTGGGGGCTCGCTTGGCGAATCCTGGTCGCCAGTCGTCCTCGGATAATGCGCTTTGCATGTCGTCCCTTCGTGCTGGGACGAGGCCGTTTCGACGGTGCGAAACCGGCAGGCAGAAGACAAAAGGTCTCCCATTCGGGCCTTGACGACGCGAAAAGCGCCTTCTAGGTTGGTCCCGATCAATCAAGCCGCTACCACACGGCGCCTGCGATTTCCGAAAGCCTCCAGCGCCAACTGGGGGCTTTCGCCGTTTTGGGGTCTCGTCTAGGTCAAATTGAATTCCTGATGGGCGACGAGGCGCGCGCAGAGGATCTGGCGCGCGACTCAGTTGGGCTCAGCGTTCAGTGAGTCTGGCCGAAGCTGAAGGCTCGGAATTGCACCATTTCGACCAAAAAGGGCCGATGCGGGCGGTTGACGGATATTCAGAAACGAGTCCCCGGCGACCGACTCAGGGATCTACCGCTTGTGGTCCGAGGACCTCACAGGGCCAGCCGTGGTAGATCACCGCCGTCGATCGGCGCGGGTTGAGCGCTACGGAGCCCCGCTGATCGGGTTCGCCTTGCGCCACGCCTGGAAGCCTCGATCCGCCTCCATGAAGGTCGACAGGATGTGGGGCACGAGCTGTTCGAGCGCGATCTCCTGAGCGTTGCTCTGGGCGTAGGCGCGCTGATAGTCGACCAGGTCGGTCACCTTCTCCTCGAGGTCGATCTTAGCCAAGGACAGGGTAGGCTTGACGGGCCGCGTCATGGGCGTCTCCTTTGATGGACTGAAGAAAGCGGTCGATCGCCGCGAAGGCGAAGTCCGTCAGCTTGAGATTGAGACCGTCGGTGTGACGGCGAATGCGCAGGCAGAGCGGCCGGGACAGGCGCACCGACACCCGGTCTTTGGCGCCGCGCACAGCGGGGAAGGCGATCTCGACGCCGCTCTCCAGCGCCTCCACCAACTCTCGAAAGGCGCGTTCATAAATGAGCCGCACACAGCCACGAGGGTTCTTGCGCGTATTCAGTCGTTCGGCGGCCGACACCATGTCCTGGTGCAGGCCTTCGGACAGGAACAGCCCGAGCTTCTCTGCGGTCTGGGTCACTCGAACTCTCTTTTACTGGTAGGGGCGAGGATCATGTCCTTGTTGACGATGACCTGGAGGGGCCAGCCAGCGCGCACGGTGATCGTGGCTTGGCGGTTCAGATCACGCTCAGTGATCCTTTGGCCGACCTGCTGGGCCTGGTTGGAAATGCCGCTGGCGGCGCTATTGACCACCAGGCCGCCAGAGCTTCGGGTGCCGACGTCCTGGGCGGACGCCGCGCCGATGCTGAAAATCGTTGAAAGCAGGATGCCGCGCGCGAGCTGACCGAAATGCCCGTCCGTGCGGTCGCGTAGGCCGCTGGCGCCGGCCAGGTCGGCCCCGGTCATCGAGCCGATATTGATCGAGCGGCCGTCGGGCATGACGATCCGGTTCCAGGCGATCAACGCCCGCTCCTGGCCGTAAGCGACCTGGCTGTCGTACTGGCCGATTAGCCGGGCGCCTTGGGGGATCAGCACGGAGAGCCCGGTGACGTGGTCGTAAACCGGACGGGTCACCTGGGCGATCACCTCGCCCGGCAGATCAGAGTTGATCGCGGTGATGAGGGCGGCCGAGATCAGGGTTCCCGCCTTCACCTCCCACGGACTGAGAGGCGGCAGCAGCGGGTTGGCCAGGTAGTCTTCGGATCGGGCACCGGCCAGAAACTGGCGCTTGGCGCCCTGGCCATTCTGCGGCTGCACCTCCGCCGACCGCTCGGCCGGCGGGCCGGCCCGGCCGGGGAACGCCGCCAATCCCACTGCGGGCGGGGCCACATCCCTATCGGCTACCTGCACCGGCTGTCCGCCGAAGAAGGGACCGGCGGCGCGCGCCGCCCGGGCCTGATCGCGAGCTTCCTGAACGGCGGGGTCCACCGGCGGCGCAGGAGGAGCGGTAGCGACGCCGGCCGCCGGCTGTCCCGCCATGTCCGCGCTGGGCGGGGGCAGGGTGGCCATACCCGGCGCGGAGGCCTGCAGGCCCGGATCGCCATACCCCTGCGCGAAGCGGTTGGCGATCTCGGGACGTTGCGGCGTCTGGGTATCGGCCGCCGCTTGCGGATCCTGATCCTTGGCCGCCCGCGTGTGGGACCCGCCAAAGCCGAGATAGAATCCCAAGGCCACGACGCTGGCCAGCGCGGCGGAGCCGGCCAGCAGGTATTTGCGATTCCAACGGGTCACCGGCGAACGTGGACCGGTCAGCACACTGGCCGGCGAGGCCTTGCGCTCCGGCGCGGCCATCGGTCCTTCGCCATCGAAAGGCGGGTCGGGAGGCAGATGGCTCATCTCAACGCCCCCCGCCTGTGCGGGATATCCGGACCACGACCTGGCGGCCCTCGCCGAGCCGCAGTTCGGCGACATCGATCATCCTGTCGACGACGTAGTAGCCGTTGGCGAACCGGTAGTTGACCAGCTCGGCCTGCCTATTCGGGCCGATCAGGAAAAGCGGCGGGGCCTCTGTGGCCGCGAGGTCGGCAGGGAACTGGATGTAGGTCTTCAGGCCATCGTCAAAGACCCGCAGGGGCTGCCAGCGGGGACCGCGCCGGGCTCCGATCGGTTGGATCCGATAGGAGAAGTTCAGACGATCGATGGCGATACTGCTGGCCACGACCGTCTGGTCGGCCGCCGCGCGAGCCGCCTGCGCGTCGCGCATCTCTTCCTGCGGATAATTCCAACTGATCACGCTCGTATAGGTCTCGCCCTCGTGGCTGACCGCTTCGAGCAGATAGGTCCGCTGGTCCGTGGTCAGGATGATGTTGGTGCGCAGGCCACCGCGGATTGGCTTGACGAAGACGATGACCTGCTGGCCGGCCCCGGCGCCCTGGACCGTTTCGCCGAGCACCCATCGCACCGTGTCGCCGGCCGCCTTGGAGACCAGCTTCTCACCCGGCCGAAGGGTGATCGCGGTCAGAAACCGCGGGCTGGTGTGGACCACATAGAGCCGCCCCGGCTCGAAGTCGTAGTAGAGCGCGGCGTTGAGGTAAGCGCCGGCCGAGGGAGTTGACCGCGCGGCGTCATTGCCCGCCTGAACGGTCCGCAGCACCGGCGAACCATAGGTCGCGCGGCGCACGGGCCGACGACGGGGCGTCTGAACCGGCGCGGCCGTGGCGACTGCTCGTGGCGCCGCAATCACTGCGGCCAAAGCGTGGGGCGCCGCTGACGGCGGAATGGCCCGCGCCAGCGTCGGCTGAACCTGGGCCGAGACGTTGGAGCTACCCGCGAGGGCGAGCCCGATGGCGAGACTGGTGGCGCCGCAGGCCCGGAGGAATGTGAGTGTCATGACTAAAGCTCCCGGCTCCACTGAAACGAGGTGATGTAGATGCCGAGGGGGTTGGCCCGGAGTTCGGCCTCGTTTTTCGGCGCGTTGATCTTGGCGGTGAACAGGCCCGTCCAGTTCTCAGTGGCGCGCGTGGCGCCCAGGTCGAAAGTCGTCTCCCGCCATTGCACCTGGTAGGTGTTGGGACTGCGGGCGAGGACGGAGACGATCTCGACGCTGACCGCCTGAGCGCCAGCGTTGGCGAAGGGGTCGTGGGTCTTGGCGTAGTCGTTGAGCTGACCGATCGCCGAGCCCGCCACGAACCGGTAGGCGGCGGTCCAGTTGTCGCGGATGACGATCGCGTCGATGCTTTTGGAGCGGGTCCGCGTCACCCAGTCGGCCAGGAAGTAGCCGGTCTCCGCTGTCGATGGCTTGTAGCTTTGTCCGGCGACCTCGATTCGACCCGGCCTGCCGTACTTGTCGATCGGGACCACGAAGGTGGCGATGTTGGCGTTGCTGGCCTGGTAGATGAACCCGCCAAGCGAAAGGGCCGCCAGGCCCAGCGAGCAGAAGGCGGCGAGCCGCCAGTTCTTCGCCTGCGCGACGGCCGAGCCGATGCGATTGTCCCACTCCTGCGCGGCGCGCTGATAGGGGCTCTCGACCGGCGCAGAGCTGCCGTAACGGTCTTGCGGTCTCCTGAAGGCGTTCAACATGGTGGTTCTCCAGGGCTCTAGGACTTGGGTTCATCGTCGGGGCGGATCGGCGAGGCCGACATCCCGGGGCTATTCGAGTCGCCGCTGGCGGCCGCGGTCGCGGCACTGGCCCGCGCCGCCGAGCCCAACCCGCTCCGGCGGATCCGGGCTCGTGCGACGATCGGCGAGGTTCCCCCATCGGGAGCGGTCTTGCCTACGGGGCCTTCCGGCCTGGGTGCCGATGGGCCGCCCGAATCCTGCGCGGACGCAGCGCGGCTGGCAGAGGCCGGACTTGGAGTGGGAGCCGGTCCTTGGCTGGGAGACGTGCTCGGGCCACCCCCGCCGCCGCCGCCAGCAGGGGCCCCTCCACCTGACGATAGGCCGCCTGACGCAGCCCGCGCTGCGGCCACCTTCGCGCCGCCTGCCGCCGCGCCCTGAGCGATGGCGCCACCCGCCATGCGAGCCGCGAGGCCGACGCCCGCGACACCGGCAGCGACGCCCGCCGCGCCCATCAGGGCGCTGCCGGCGTTGAGCTGCGGGCCGCCACTGATCAGCGCACCGGCGATGGCGGGGATCTTCAGCGCCAGCATCACCATGACGACGGCCCCAAGGAGCAGCCCGACGTCTTCGTAGATGTCTGGGTCGGCTGACACCGTGTAGGCGTCGAAAATCGTCGTCCCGATGGAGATCACGATGGCCAGCGCCATCAGCTTGATGCCGACCGAGACGACGTAGCCAATGGCTCTTTCAGACAGAAAGGAGGTCTGGGTCAGGATGCCGAACGGGACCGTCACAAACGCGATCAGCGTGACGATGTGAAATTCGATGACGACGACCGTGACCTCGATCGCCAGGATCACGAACGCGATGAGCACGCCGATGCAGGCGATCAAGGCCATCAACACGACGTCGATATGCGCGAAAAATTCCACTGGCCCCGGTGCAACCCGGTGGATGTAGTCGAAGAGCCCGATGCAAATCTCGATGCCCTTCATGACGATCTTGGAGGGTGAGTTCAGGAAGTCGCCGAGGTTCATGGCGCCGCCCCCGGCCTTAAGGCCGAGGCTGGCGAAGCCCTCCACGACCGTCTGGCTGAGGCTGTGCCACTGGGTCACCAGCCAGGTGAAAAAGCCGATCAACAAGACCTTCCGAACCAAGGCTGCGAGGACGTTTTGGTTCTCGTCGATCGCCCACAGGATCGCTGTCGTGACGATGCTGATCACCACGAGGGTCGCTAGAACCGACTGAACATCCCCAGAGATCAGCCCAAAGCCGCTATCGATCTGTGACCGAAAGTTATTCAGGAAGACGTCCAGGCCGGCGGGGCTAGCTGTGCTCATCGTCTGCTTCCGTGCTCCTAGAGATGGTCAGGGTTACGAACGCCGGGCGCGGTCGGCGGAGCGCCGTGGAACACCCGCTCGTGCTCGGCGTCGGCGTCTGCTTGAAGGGCATTGACGCAATTGGGCGTCTCACCCCGGCGCCCCGGATCGTTTCGGCAGGCAGCCAAGACTCGCCCGCGCTCTTGGGGATGTGCGGCGAAGTACGCCTTGTCGTGGGAAGGTACGGGCCGACTACAGGCGGAGAGACCGAGGGTCGCGAGCCCCACGAGGATCAGGATGCGGCACATCAAAGATGATCTGAATTCTTGACGCCGATGGCGGCCGGAGGGGCGCCGTGAAAGACACGCTCATGTTCGGCATCCCCGGCCGCTCTCGCTGCCTGCGCCTGGGCCTCGGCGGTCTGCTGAGCCCGCCCTTGAGTAATCAGGATGGTCTGGAGCTGGGTGAGTTGGGTGCTCAGGCTCGCCAGCAATTGATTGGTCGCCTGGATGGCCGCAGTTTGCCCCGCAGCGTTTTGAGAGGCGGCGACCGCTGCGTTGACGGCCCCGGCGGTCGTCGGCTGCGAGCGAACGATCAGGTTCTGGGTCGCCATGGCCTCCTGAAGGGTCTGGCGGCTATTGGCCTGCCATCCGGCCAGCGCCTGCCGCGTCTGAGCAAAGCTCACCCCCTTCAGGTCGGTCGGATAGACCTGCTGAAACTGCTGGGCGAGGTTCTGGCCCTGGTAGCCGATGCCCTGCGCGGCCTGGAGAAGCTGCGTCGCCTCGGATGCGATCTGTTGCAGCGGGCCCGTGACGTCGACGCCAAGCTTCTGCAGCATGGCCGCCTGGCTGGCGACCTGCTGCTGAAGTTGTGTGATCATCTGGAGCTGTTGCTCCACCTGCTTGATGGCCTGGACGACGGCCTGCGGATCGATGACAGCGATCTGCGCCTGAGCCGGCGGCGGTGCGGTCGTGCTGAGACCGAGACTGAGGACCGCGACAGCGGCGGTAGTGGCGACAAGCCTACGCATGGCGAGAGTCCTCCGAGGGGGGTGGGGAAGGGGAAGTGACCTGCGGTCCAGCAACGTCCGCGCGCTTGAAGAACGGCTCGGTCAGCGCACGGAACAGGGCGGCGGCGGAGAACAGCACGAGCCCGAACACGAGCAGGAAGAAGTTGTGGTGCAACGGCGTCGCGAAGATCGCGACGAAGCCGGGCGCACACAGGGCTAGGAACAGGAGCCGCCTACGCCGGCGTGTCCGGCTCCAGCGCGACGGCACCCGTGCGGCTAGACCCGCGAAGGCGTTGATCCAAGGCGCGACGGGAGGCTGGAGGCCAGGATGGGCCTCAGTCGTTTCATCGGGTCGGCGAGGCATGGTCATGCGACCTTTGCCTCGACGAGTTGGTCGCTGAGGTATTTCGCGACGTCCGGGTGTCCGACCGCCGCGAAGTAGGCCGGTGCAAACCCGGCCCGCCCGTGCTCCTCAAGGAGCGCCGTCATGAGCTGCTGATCGCCGGGTGAAGAGGCGCCCACGGTCGCCAGGGCCAAGGGTCCAAGGCCCAGCTCGAACAGCCGGTTGCCGTTGCTCGACTGATAGTAATATTCCCGCTTGGGGGTGGCGTTCGCGATGATCCTGACCTGCTGCGCGTTCAGGCCAAACGCCTCGTAGAGCGCCAGGATCTGTGGCGTCTGGGCGTCCGGGTTGGGCAGGAAGACCCGGGTCGGGCAGTTCTCGATGAGCGCCGGCGCGATCGAGGAGTTGGCGATGTCGGCCAGGCTCTGGGTGGCGAAGACCACGGCGACGTTGAACTTGCGCAGCGTCTTCAGCCACTCGCGGATCTTCGCGGCGAAGGCGCCCCGATCCAGGAAGAGCCAGGCCTCATCGAGGACCAGCAATGTCGGCCGGCCGTCGAACCGCTTCTCGAGGCTGCGGAAAATGTAGGTGAGAACCGGGGCCAGGGCGGCCTTGCTGGTCATCAGGTCCGACATCTCGAAGGTCTGCCACCGGGCGTCCGACGAGAGGTTTTGCTGGGCGTCGAGGAGATGGCCATACGGCCCGCTAAGGGTGAAGGGCGCCAAGGCAGCCTTCACTGTGTGATCCTGGATGGTTGCCGCCAGCAGCGTCAGAGTGCGCTGTTCGCAGGGACCGGCTGCGAGGTTCTTGATCGCGCCCCAGATTTCTTCCTTTACCGGCGGCGTGATCTCCACGCCCTCGGCGGCGACCAGATCCTGCACCCACTCTTGCGCCCATGCGCGGTCCTCGGCGCCGTCGATCTCAGCCAGCGGCTGGAAAGCGACTTCGCCCTGGTCGCCGCCAAGGTGGAAGAACTGACCACCGGTGAGTAGCGTGGCCGCGCGCGAGCTGGCGTCCTTGTCGAAGAAGAACACCTGGGCCTCGGGGTAGCGGAGCCACTGGGTGGCGATCGTATTGAGCAGCACCGATTTGCCGGCGCCGGTCGGACCCACCACCATCGTGTGGCCGACATCCCCCTGGTGGAGGTCAAAACGGAACGGCGTCGATCCAGCGGTTCGCGTGACCATGAGGGGCGGCTGGCTGCCGGGATGGCCGCGCTTGGAGCACTCAGCGGTGAGGTGTTCATTGCGCGTCGGGCCGGGCCAGATGGCCGACATCGGCACCATGTCGCAAAGGTTCAGGGAAGAGACGAACGGACGACGCAAGTCGGCATAGGCCTGTCCTGGCAGACTTCCGAGCCAGGCCTCGACCGCGTTGACGTCCTCGACCTTGCAGACGAAGCCGACCCGGTTGATGGCGCCTTCCACCTCACGAACCCGGTCGGCCAGCCGGTCGGGGTCACGGTCCATCAGGGTGACGGTTGGGGTGAAGTAACCGATGGAGGCAAAGTCGCCGCCGAGGATCGCCAAGGCCGCATCAGCGTCGTCAGTCTTGGCGGCCGCGTCCGGGTCTTCCAGTTGGGAAGGCTCGTGGGTGACGGCCTCCTTGAGCAGGGCCATCACCCCCTTACGCTTGGCGAACCAGCGTTTGCGCAGCGTGGTCACGGCTCGCCGGGCGTCTTCCTTGTCGAGCGGCAGATAGCGGCACACCCAGCGATAGCCGACTCCCAGCTCGTTGAGGCGGTCGAGCAGTCCGGGGGACGAGGTCGTCGGGTAGGCGCGCACCGAAATCGTGCGGATGAAGCTCTTCCCGAGCCTGGGAAAAAGTCCGCCCTGGAAGTCATCGTCGGTGAGGAAAGCGTCGAGATAGGCCGGTGTTTCGGGGGTGCGGACGTAGTGGGGCTTGGTCGAAACGCACCCGTGCAAATAGGTGAGCGTCTCATCGTCCGAGAGCTCCCGCACCCGGGGCATGATGGCTGTCAGGATATCGACGACCTGGCGAACCGTGCCGAGGAAGTCATTGAGGGCCGCGCGATACATCCCCGCAGCGCCGCGGCCGGACGGCGCGTTCTCCAGCAAAAGGCTTTCGGCGGTGCTGACCGCCTCCTCGGGCGGCAGGTAGGTGAGGGTCAGGAAATAGCGGCTCTCGAAGTGCCGCTCCTCCGCCTCGAACGCCACGCGCCGTTCATCGTCGATGAGGTCGGACACCGGATCGGGAAACTCGCCGGCCGAATAATCCTGGGAGGCTGCCCGGAGCGCCTCGATGTGCAAACACCAGCGCGAGCCGAGACGGCGAAGGGCGTTGTTGAGCTGGGCGCGGATCGCCACGAGGCTGGCATCCGTCGAGCTGGCGAGGTCCGGGCCTCGGAAGCTGAGGGTTTTCTGGAAGCTGCCGTCCTTGTTCAGGACGAGGCCAGGTCCGATCAGCGCGACCCAGGGCAGATGGTCGAACAGGCGCTCAGCCTTCGGGCGGTATTCCTTCAAATAGAGCAAAGTGAAGTCTCCTCCGAGAAAGCCGAGTGCCAGCATCGGGCTGGCGCCGTGGAGACAGGACAGAGGGGGGAGGGGAGCCAGAACGTGCAGGCCTCCCCGACGAAGACGGCCGGCGGGCCATCAGGCGTCCCAGTAGGGTTTTTGCCGGATGTGCCGGCCGAGCACGTCGAAGAAGTAGGGGTCGCGTTTGGTCAGCCAGTAGGCGCAGACGTGGACCGCAAGGCCCAAGGGGATGCCGATCATCGGAACCTGGAGCCCCAGGGCGAGGGTCGCGGTCACGGTGCCGTTCAACACCGCGATCATTCGGGGCACACCGCCGATGGTCACCGGCTCGGACAGCGAACTGTGGAAGCCGATCTCGAAGCCCTCGATCCGAGATCCCGCCATCCTAAAACACCGCGCCGGCGGTCAGGTTGAAGAAGCTGGTCACGAAGGTCGTCGCCGTGAACGCGATGGCCAGGCCGAACACGATCCCGATACCTTTGCGCATGGCCGACCCGCCTTCGGCGAAGGCAAAGCCAAGCCCGGTGATGACGATAGCGATCACGCCAATCGCCTTAGCCACGGGTCCGGCAAGCGAGTTCATAATCGTCGTGAGCGGGCCCTCCCAAGGCATGGCCGTACCGCCGCCGGCCGCCCAGGCGGGTCCCGTCATCACAAGAACCGCCCCGACGGCGAGCAGCAGAACCGCCCCCATCGGCTGGCCAAAAGTGATCCCACGACGATTTCTGGAGATGGGTCTCATCGCTGGATCCTTCCGTCTCTATGGCCAGTGAAGGCCTGGTCGAGCAACCGTGGGTTGGCGCAGACAGCGGGTCAAGGTCTTTTATTGCCTAAAAAGCCCTTAATGTGCTTATTTATGTGATTTAGAGTTGTGCCAGCGGGCGCAGCTGCGGGATCACTCCGACGACCCATCAGGTCGGCGCGCGATGGCGCTCTCTTTCGAAGATTTTGACTGTTTCCGCTGCGTAAGCGGCCATTTAAGGGCGGAAGCCCGAGTCCTGTGGGCTGTTGATTCGCACAGCCCGACAGATGGGCTGAGAATGTATGTGCACCGGCTTTGAAGAGGGACCCCGCCAAAGGATTGCTAACCAAATTGATTTTACGGAAAATTTTCTCGCCATAAGGGTCCCTCTCGGTGCCGATCTGGGCCCCTGCAGTCTGGTAAAATCCCTTTTTAGTTCAATGCCATGGCGCGCGATGGGCGGGGTCCTTCTTCGAGGCCGATGTACACTGAGGACAACGGAAACCCGCATATGGCGAAGTCGTGCGCTTGAATCATCGTCAGTTGCCTTCCCGGGCCCGTGGGATAGCCTCTGACTGGGGGCTCCATGGACATTTCACAGTTGCTCGATACGGCCAATTGGCCAACCGCGTTGATCGCAGGCCTGGCCGCAGCCATCTCCAGTGCAGTCACCGTGCTGCTCAGCTATGCGCGTTTCAGGCGAAGCAACCGGCTCGCGGACAACACGGAGGCGGTGCTCCGTGGGATGTTCCAACGCGGCTATCGGACCAGAAAGTTCGAAACTCTGCGCCACTTCATTCCATTGGAAGACAACAAGCTCAGGGAGGCATTGCTCCGTGCCGGCGCAGTTCGGCTCAACGCGCCCAACGAACCCGGTGGAGAGCAATGGGGCCTTTTGGAGCACCACCGAAAACGTGTGTTCAAACGTAAGGCCTGAGGCGGTTCGGCGTCCGAAACGACGGTCGCTACGACGTTTTGCGGACACCAGCCACCACCTATGGCGGCGGTCACCTATCGACAGTCCCGCAATGGTTCCTGGGCCCAGTCGAGGAATGCCAGCGGCCTTTCCGGACGGAATCAAAGGGCCGAAACAGGCCTTTTCCGAGTTTGACGTGGGTTTCCGGGGCTCTATGGGTCCAGAAGACAGATGCGGCGGAAGCGAAAGCAGCCAGCGAGCGGACCGTTGGCGAAACCCTAAGAAAACACCGGCGTTCCCAAGCTCATAAGGGGGATCTACGTCCTCTGCGAATTTGTTGCGGCGTCGCTGTCGTCACCCGAATTGCCCGCCCAGGGTCCCTTGACGGCTCTGCTTTGTCAGGCTCAGTTGATTTCCTAACCTCGGCTAAACCCAGGGCTGCTCTCCGCCGGAGTGGCGCGAGATATTAAGGTCCTAAGTTGAAACGATATCTTGCCATCGCCACCACCCTGACCCTGCTTTCGACCGGCGCCTTCGCAGCAGAGTTCACTGCCCGTGGTGTCGGTTCGGCGGTGATCAAAGGTAAGGACCCGCAAACTGTCCGCGCCTTGGCGACCCGTGAAGCCAAGCGTAAGGCCGTGATGGCGGCTGTTGACAAGATGCTGGGAGTTGGCGCCTCGGGCATGCCAGCGGTCAGCGGTAAAATTGACGCAGTAGTGCAGCAGATCAGCGACAGCACGATCGTCGATTCCAGCAGCCAAGCCGTTGGTGGCACCTTCGAGGTCAGCCTGTCTCTGGCGCTGGACGACCGTGAGTTCCGCGAATTGCTGAGCGATCAGGGGATCGCCCTCAACACGGCCACGGCGCGCGGCTATTCGATCCTCGCCGTGATGGACGAGTACCGGACCACCCCGAAGGACCTGCGGGCTCCGTTGGAGGAACTGGAAGAATTCAGCACCCGAAAGGGCGCCAGCTTTTCGGACCGCTCCTCGTCAGGCTCTGGCGCACGTTCAGCGAGCGCCGAGGCTTCGCAGTCGGCGTCCAGTCTGGACGCGCGCGGTAGTCAGTCGAGCGGCGCCAGCGGCAAGTACAATGAGAGCGCCAAGGGCAAGGACAGCTTCAGGGCGTCCGGCAATGCCAGCTCCGCCGCCGGTGCGGCGGCGAGCGGCGCGAATGGCAGCGCGTCGCTTTATGGCTCGCAACAGGGGAGCTTCTCGGGGTCCGGCTCGACCAGCTTCAATGCCAAATCCTCCGGCCAGTTCGCCGGCCAGCAGGCCAGCGCCTCGTCGGTGCGCGCCAATGACACAGCGTCTTCGGCCGGATCGCGCTCCAGCGCGTCGTCGTCCTTTTCCAAGGCCGATGTTCAGGCCGAGACGCACGATGACCTGACCTATCGCAAGCTGGTCAAGTACCAGCCGCAATCGACGGCGCCCGAACAGTTGAACCGCACCTACGGCGCCTTGATGGGGCAGTTGGAAGCCTACGATCTGCGGATGATCGACAACGACATGTTCCGCAGTCGCTATTTTCAGAACCAACCGCTGACCCTCGATCGGATGAGCAACAGCGGCGAGCTCTCGCGCTATGTCGAATTCGCCAAGCGCGATGCGCGCGCCGACTTCTTCATGGCCGGCACCTCAATAATCATCGATTCCGGCATCAGCCCAACCACGCGACAATATGTCTGTAGCGGCCTGGTAACCGTGAAGACCTTTTCCACGGTCGATGGCGAGTTGATCGCTTCGGACACCTTCCCCGCCAACGGCTCGGGCATGAACTCAGACGACTGCGCTGGCGATGTCGCCCGGAAGATGGCGCTGGTGATAGGGCCGGTACTTGGCGCCAAGGTTCAGAACTACTGGAAGAAGCGCTCAATGTATGGGCGCGAGGTGGTGCTGACCTTGACCGGGCCGTTCCTGTCCTTGCCCATCCGGGCTCGTTTCTCCCAGGCCGTAGCCGGTCTCCCCGGCGTTGAGAACAGCGTCCAACGCTCGTCGAGCGGCACGGAAATGGAGCTCACGGTAACCTACAAGGGCGACAGCACACTCGACCAGGAATTGGCCAACGCGCTAATGAACGATCCGGTGTTCGTCAATTTGGATGCCCGTACTGAGGGCCAGCGGGTCTTCATGTGCATGGGTCCCTGCAAGCCGGGCATCTGAGGCCTCCATGCGCAATTGGGTAGGCGGCCTTGCCATAGCGATTGGCGCGGCGACGGCTTGTGGCGCGTATGCGGCCGAGCCGCTGCTCTATGCCCTGCCGATGGTGTTCATCGATCCCGCGCGGGGCGCGACCTCGGACGAGGCGGCTCGCCTGCTGTCGACGCCCGAGGCCGGCGGCTATTTCAAGGAGAGATTCAAGGCCGCCTATGGCGGCGGCGTCGACCAGATCACCGATGCGACCAGCCGGCGGACGTTCGTCATCTCCATGCAGATACCTCGGGTGTCCGAATATGTGGTGCCCAAGGTCAACGGTACGGTCGAACGCCAGCTGGCGATGACGGGCAGTCTCTATTTTACCAACATCGCGACCGGCGAGGTACTGTTCACCTATACGGCCACGGCCTATCTGTCGAAGGCCTACGCCCATGGGGCTGGCCAGCCAGAAGCCGCCGAACGCGCGTTGCGGTTCGACGAACTCTATCACGGCTTGGTGACCGACCTGCTGGCCAAGAGCAGCGCGGCGTTCAAGCCGTTCGAGATCACCGCCACGGCCCGGGCGCGGTTTGGCCCGCTGGTGGTGCTGGACCGTGGCGCGCGCGGCGGTCTAGCCGTGGGCGACGCCCTGACTGACCCTGCGGGCGACGAGGTCAAGGTGGTGTTCGTCGACGCTGACTATGCTCTGGCCCAGGTCCAGATGGGCCGAGCGCCGCAGCTTGGTGCCGCCTGGTCTAAATTCTCCAACAAGACGGGCGATGTCCGCAAGGCGCCGGTGATCGTTCAGGTGGCGCAAAACGGCTCCGGCTTCGCCGACGACACGATCCAGCAGATGTTCGCCGACGCAGCCGGCGAGAAATCCGCCCTGAGCGTCGTGCCGGTCAACTATCAGTACGCTCAGGTGGTCAACGCGGTGCGGCAGCAGACCGACATCAGCCGCGAGAAGACAGCGACACGGCGCCTGCCGCGCTATTTCCTTCGCGTGACCGTCGCGCCGCCGGTCACCTACGAGACGCCGACCAATCTAGCCTACAAGACCGTCCGTGTGGCGCGCGCCCGGGTCTCCGGCGAACTGATCGACCAGGACGGGCGCGTGCAGTTCGCCAGTTTCGGCGAGGATACGATCCGGGACGAGGTGACCGCCGGCATGGGCTACGACCCCCGTGCGCGCGCTGAGGTGGCGGTCAAGAACGCCATCATCGATCTGAGCCGCAAGATGGGGCAGCAACTGAGGCTTGAGCAGGCCTATCTGCCGGTGACCTCGGCCCAGGGCGCGATGGCCACGGTGGCTGACGTCGCGGGTGTGCTGCGAGTGGGGTCCGGTGTCATAGTGCTGCGCGACCTGGGCGAGACGCCCGGCGTCAAGGGGCCGGTCTATGGCCCGACCTGGAGCGCCAGCGTCGCCGAGGCGGGGACTGCCGACGCCCAACTCAAGCTTGACCTACCGGTCTTTTCGGGTGCGCCCGGCGCGCGAGCAGGCGACAGGGTGCGGATCGACAGCCTGCGTGCCGCCAGCGGCCGCAACGCCGCCCGAATCCGGCCTTGCGGCACCAGCGAGTCGCTGGGTTCGCGCAAGCTGCCGGGCTTTGACGCCATGGCCGTCAATCAACTGGCCAGTGGGGCGGGCTACGAAACCGACATGGGCGAGTTCGTGGAAACGGTGTCTGTAGCGCTGCGCGCGACCGGCGAGTTCGAGACCGACGAGACCGTCCCCGCCGCCGCACCGACCGTGTGCGTCGAGCCCGTCAATCGCATCGATCTTGGTGCGGAGCATTGCGACGAAAAGGGCGTCTGCGTCTCCGACATCAATCTTCGCGTCACCTATCGCATCAAGCGTGACGGTCAGGTCGTCGGCCGCGAGGGCTTGGAGACGGTCGTTCACTCCAGCGCATATTTCAAGACCCTAGCCGCCGACGAGAAGGACGCATTGATCGACGCCGATGTGGCCGCCGCCGCCGCGAGCCTGCTCGAAGCCATTGTCAAAAAACCGAGTTTTCTAACGGGCCTGAAAGGCCTTTGATCTAGGGGGATACCATGAAGTCCTATCTGAACCGAGCGGCGCTGACCGCTCTTGCGCTGGCCTTGGTCGCCAATGTCACGCCGGCGGCCGCACAATTTTCGGGGCTCAAGGCAATGAAGTCTGTTGGGGCACCGTCCAGCGGTGGCGATATCGACGGCTTTCTTGCCACCACGCAACGCGCCGAGGCGCTAACGCGTGTTTCAGCGATATCGCTGCTTCAAGCCGTGAGTTCGAGGGAAGAGGCTGACCGCCTTCGCTCAACCATGGCAGCGGCTGAGGCCCAGTCGGACCCTAAGGAGCGCGAGATCGCCTTGCGTCGCGTGGCGAGTGACGCCGCAGCCCAACTGGCAGCGATCGACTACGATGCCAAGAGCAAGGAACTGGAGCGCACGGCGACCACGGAACAGCGGAAGCAAATGGCAGTGGCTGTCTATAACTTGGCTTTGGGTATCATGCTCGACAAGTCGGCCGTCGAACAGGGACACGCCTTGACCCAATCGGCCATGGGCAATCCGATGGGCATGGCCACACAGGGTGCCAAGCTGCTCCGGGTTAAAGACGCCGCATCGTCGATTAGCGGTCAAATGGGGAACTTGGCGAAGATTTTGACGGGCCTGCCCAAGTTGATGTCCGTCGCCAAGCTGACCGCCTTGCCGACAAGCACGGCTGATTTGCCGAAGTCCGCGGTCGACTGATTCGAAGCGAGAGAGCGTGCGGCCAGGCCTCGGGCTGATCGTCGGCCCTGACGATTGCGCGCCCGTTGCTGGGGGTTAGATCGAACGGGGGATTTCCCCTTCAGATGTCTCGTTCCTTTATAGACTCAGTAAGGAGAGAGACATCCGGAGGGGTTTTCCTCACGGCGGGCGCGCAGATAGGCGCGCAACCGTTCCTGCAAACCTCCCTGGAATGTCCCGCTGTTGGCGCCCAGAAAGTTGAGGCGGAACAAGGTGATCCTCCCCCGAAAAAGTGGACGGGGTTAAGCCGATCTGGGCCCCTGCAGTCTGGTAAAATCTTTTTTAGTTCAATGCCATGGCGCGAGATGGGCGGGGTCCGTCTTCGAAACCGAGGTACAGGCAGGGGACACCCCAAGGCCGGTATTCCGCGCGCGAGGGGCGAGGACTCCTAGCCAACGGGGCGTTGTGGGGTGTCCCCGCAGAGGGGGTAGATTGAGCCCACGGCTTAGTTCAGGGGGAGACCTCCCCCATTTTGGTTCAACCCCAAACCGGCTCGGGCCCATTACGACCCAGAGGCAATTGAAGACAGAGGCACTTTGAGACCACAATCGGCGTAGTCGGCTCGTGAGTTTTCCGCAGGCAAGGCCTATGCTGCCAAGGTGCAAGACCATCTCGACCTCCCCGGCGCTTCAGGCGCGATCTATCGCTTCAGGCTCATAGAAGATCCTGCGCAGCTCCCTTCAACGGCGGGCAACTTCGTCTATGTGCGCTGGCGCGGGGCAGCCCCGCAGGTGATGTGCTGCGGAGCCGTGGGCAGTCTCCTAGACGCCCGCCAGCAATGGGACGCCGCGGTGCGATCTCACAGCGCCCAGGGACTCTACATCCGCCTCAATGTTGCTCGCTCGACCCGGGGAGAGGAGCACCTTGATCTGGCCTCACGGTGGCGCCCGCCAATCCCTGCGCTCGACGAGTAGGCCGCAGCGACCTACCTACGATAAGTCCCGCTGCCCCCATCGAGCCAAGACCAACAAAATGAGGAAGCTTGTGCCCCAAGGCGCCAATGGCGCGCAGCCCCACCATGTCGATCTACATGTAGGCGCCTTGATTAGGACGCGGCGCAAGGCTTTGGGAATTTCACAGTCTGAGCTTGCGAACTCGCTGGGCCTGACCTTTCAGCAGGTCCAAAAGTATGAGCGAGGGTCTAACCGCGTAAGTTCGTCCAAGCTCTATGAGATCGCCTTGAAGCTTGAGACGCCGCTGGCGTCATTCTTCGATGGCTTGGAAACGCCAGTCGGCGATGGCCCCATTGCCGGCGGTCTGACCGATTTCCTAAACCAGCGCGGCGCCCACGAATTGGCGGCGGCTTTCACAGTGATGTCGCCAGCTTTACGTCGGCAGCTGGTCAGCCTGGCCATGGCTATGGCCGAGCCCGACCACTAAGCGTCCAAGCCGTGCCCGTCTGGCCCTGAGTGCGCTAGATTTCTGGGCACGCGATCTTGCCTTCGCGCCGCGTGATGACACGATGGGGACGCAGCTTAGGACTTCCGTTGTGGCCCTAACCCGCTTCGAGACTCAGGTTCTGAGGATTGTCAACGGCGGAGCAAAACCAGGCCACTGACGGCGCATCAGCCCGAGCCCCTGCCAGGCCCCGATCGGGGCCTGGCAGGGGCTGCGCATGTTTTGTTTGGGAGGCAGGCGGGCAGGATCTCGCCGGTTTCCGGGTCGATCTGTTGTTGTGTTGCTTCGTCATCCCGCCCGGCCTTGGTCGATAAGCGCCGGCGGGCGGTGGACTGGGCCAGCCGGTAGCTGTCGCCGTTCATGGTCAGGATGTGGACGTGCCCGCAGAGGCTCCAGACCTGCGCAAAGACCTGCTTGCCGATCCACAGACTAGTGGCGGCCTGCTGATCGCCGTCGCACCCGAAAAGGCCGACGCCATCCTGCGCAAGGTTACCGCCGCAGGTTTTGCGTCCTCCAGAATCGTGGGGCGTATGATTGCCGGGGCTCCGACGGTCCTGGTTCGGAACGCCGGCGGATAGCATGACCCGGCGCCTTCGAGCGAATTTGACAGCCGACCAAAGTCCTGTGACACATCCCCGATGAGTAAAGCATCGCCGCCTTCGAACGCCATGATTACAATTGGCCGCTTTCTCGTTGCGCTCTACTTTCTCTTGCCGGGCATTCTTAAGTTCCTGGCTTTCCCTACGCACGTCGGTCTGATGAGTGCCCACGGCATACCCAATCCAGCGCCCCTACTCGCCGTGGCGGGGGCCGCGCAGGTGATCGGGGCTTTGCTTTTGATGGCCAACCGCTTTGTGAGATTCAATGCGCTTGGCTTTGTGGTCTACACCCTTGTGATCAACGTCTTGCTGCATGACTTCTGGCATTTCACGGGCATCGAGGGTGCCCATGAAATGCAGAACTTTATCAAGAACCTCGGGATCCTAGCAGGCCTACTGGTGCTGGCAGGCATGAGCCCGTGGCGAATGCCCAGCGTCAAAGGACTGACGACCAGCGACGCCAAGGCGTTTGCCGTCTAGCAGGCTGTTGAAAAAGCGGCTTCGCGGGCAAGGATGGGTTGGATTTTGCGGTGGGGCGGGGTGATTTGATCGGGGTGGCGGCCTGAGTGGGCCGTTGATGGCGATGTGCGGCGAGACGGAGCGCGCCCTGAGGTCCTCGACGAAGGCGGTCACGTCATAGGCCTTGTCGGCACCCAGGGTGATCCGCTGAGGGGAGCGGCCCTGGGAGCGGCCGGGCCTGGCGTCCACCAGGGCCGGTGCCGCCTCGCACCCGGCCGTGCCGCTGGCCTGGGTGACGACGCCGCCGACCGCCAGGCCGTTGCGGTTCTCCATCAGGGCATGGCCCAGATAGCAGAGGAGAGCCGGCTGGCCCGTCGCCCTTGCGATACAGCCGCGCATGCGGATCGGTGGTGCTTTGGTGGGTCTCGTTGGAGCGCTTTTCCTTGTGGAAGCTGCGCTCGACGTTGCGGCCCGGGCCTTGCGGATCGTTGTCGCCGCCGTCGATCCTGCGGAAGCTCTTGGTCGAAGCCCCGGCCTTAATCAGCGTGCCGTCCACCGAGAAGTGGTCGCTCGACAGCAGCCGCTTCACGCGCGGCTGAGCCAGGATAGCGCCCAGGAACTTCCCCGCGATCTCGCCCTCCAGCAGCCGCTCGGGCACAACCGACGGCCGCCCAGCTGCGGCGGATACAGCGCCGCAAAGTTCTCGCTCAGCGCCTCCAGCGCCGCGTTGGCGATCTCGCGGATCGCGCGAGGCGGACGGTCCTGGCGAACCCGAGCCTCCAGGTCCATATAGGAAGACAGCGATCCAGATCGTGTGTCAGACCCGCGCATCACAACTTCCCCGGCTACCTCACACCAGAGTGAATCATGCCGAGTCCGGGACCGCCACCGACTTTTTCAACAGCCTGCTAGAGCGTTATTCGGCCAAGTGGATACCGGTTCGCCGCCGGAATAGCGCGTCAAGACAAGAACCTAGAGCAAACGACATGATTCAATCATGGCGACCCTTGCTCTAGGTGTCCGCCGGCTGGGTTCTAGAGGTCAAAATGATCCCGGAGCGGCGAGGCGCACGACGACGGCCGCCCCCTGGCGGCCGTCCAGAGCGATCCCCGTAGCCTACTGGGGTGTTGTAGCGCTGGCCAAAGCCGCCTGCTTCGGCGTCGTGCCCTCGCCGTCGAACGGTTCGAGCCTGAAGGCCACCCGGGTGGGCTCCAGCCGCGTACGGTACTGCATGTGCGGCTGGCCGACATGGTTCCAGGCGGTGTCGCCGCCGACGCCCCACTGCGCGCCGTCGACCAGGAGCGAGACCTCGCCGTGCGGCACGATGTCGGTGCTCTTCCAGGTCCCCTCGGGGCGGCGATAGAGATCGGCATAGGGGAAGGCCAGGACGTTCATCATCAGCGGCGTCTGGCCCTGAACCCGCAGGCCCCGGCCCTCGCCCGAGACTTCCATCCAGCGGACGTCGACCTTGTTTCCCGTGTCCTGCGGCCGCATGTAGTCGTGGTTCTGCTCGGCAATCAGCCCCCGCCACAGGCCGATCGGCGCGCTGGTCTTGCGGTCGACATAGCTCTCGTGCGGGCCGCGCCCGTACCACTCCACCGTCTTGACGCTCGTGGGCATCGAGAACGCCAGTCCCACCCGGACCGGTGGCGGAAGATCGCTCTTCAGCGGCGTCAGCAGGCCGGCGACCTCCACGGTCCCGTCGCCGCTCATCGCATAGGTGGTGACGAAGCGCGCTGCGCCCGCCCCGAGTTCGTGGTCGACGGTGACCTCCGCGCCGCCGCCGGGCAGCCGGCGGGTGGTGATCGAACGGACCTGCCGCTCCTTGGTCATGACCTTCCACGGCGTCTGCTGCGACGCCGTTCCGGTCAGGGTGCCGTTGTCGGTCTCGGCCCGGAAGAAGTTGGGCGCGCCGCCGGTCAACAGAGCCGACCCGGCCTTGCCGTAGCCGGTGAGCAAGCCCGTCTTTCGGTCGAGCGCCAGGCTGACCCCACGGGCCGATAGTGACACGCTCTGGGCGGTTTCCTTCAGATCGACGGAGCCGTGGGCCGTTACAGCGGCGGCCGCGGTCGGCTGACCCAGGGCGAACTGTTCCCAGCCGACGACGTAGCCTTCCGGCGTCAGCGGCACGGAGCCCGCCTTGGCCTTGGCGCGGATGGTGACGAAGTACTCGGCACCGGGCTTAGGTTCGACCTTCGGCAGCGGCAGATGGATCAGCTCGGTGGCCCGCGCCTTGGTCGCCAGTTCGGCCAGCGGACCCGAGGCGATGGTCACGCCGTTTTCCTGCAGTGCCCACTCGAAGGCGAAGCCCGACAGGTCGCGGAAGTCGTGGCGGTTGCGCACCGTCGCCGCGCCGGTGGCGGGATCGAAGCCCTCGAACTGGATCGGCGAGAGGACCTTCTGGACCTCGTAGAGGTGCGGATTGGGCGTGCGGTCGGGTTGGATCAGGCCATCCCCGAACTCGACGTCGCCTCCGGGGTTGGGTCCATACTCGCCGCCGTCGCCCCAGTAGCGCCGGCCATCCTTGGTGTAGCGGTACATCGACTGGTCAACCCAGTCCCAGATGAAGCCGCCCTGCAACTTGTCGTACTTGTAGATGGTGTCCCAATATTCTTTGAAATTCCCGCCGGAATTTCCCTGCATGTGGGAATACTCGCTCTGGATCATCGGCTGGCTCCGGGTCGGATCCAGCGCCCAGTCGACCATCTTCTCGACGTCGTCGTACATCGGCGCGTAGATGTCGACGTACGCGTTGGGCGCATGCTCCCAGTCCAGAGTACCCCAGCCCAGGTAAGAGATCAGACGTGACGGGTCGCGCTTGCGCGCCTCGGCCGCCGCCTTTTCGAAATTAGGTCCAATGCCGGCTTCATTGCCCAGCGACCAGAAAATCACCGAGGGATGGTTCTTGTCGCGCTCGACCATGTTGAGCACGCGGCTGACATGGGCACCTTCCCAGGCCGGGTCAAAGCCGATTTGTAGCGTTGGACGCAGCTCCGGGTACTTGTTGGCGTAGTCCATATAGGCGTGGCTCTCGATGTCGGCCTCGTCCATGACATAGAGGCCGTACTCATCGGCGAGTGCGTACCAGAGCTCGGCGTTGGGATAGTGCGAGGTGCGCACGGCGTTGATGTTGTTGCGCTTCATCAGCTCGATGTCGGCGCGCATCGAGGCTTCGGAAATGACGTGGAAGGTTTCCGGATCGTGTTCGTGGCGATTGACGCCGCGGATGACGATCGAACGACCGTTGACCGCCACCCGGCCGTCCTTGATCTCGACGGTGCGGAAGCCGATGCGCTGGGGCGTGGCCTGGATGACCTGACCCTTGGCGTCCAGCACTTCGACCAGCAGGGTGTAGAGGTTCGGCGTCTCGGCGGTCCATTGGCGAACGCCAGGAATGGTGGCTGATAGGGTCTCCGTCCTGGCCGGACCCGCCGCGACCTTGATCTCCTTGGTCAGGACGATCTTGTCGTCGTCGAGCAGTGTCGTGCGCACCTTGACGGGCTGGTCGCGCTTGGTCAGCACCACATCGGTTGACAAAGTCCCGTCGCGGTAAGCCTTGTCGAGGCCAGCGTGGACGAAGAGATCGGTCAGCCGCGCCTTGGGCGCGGCGACCAGATAGACCGAGCGCTCGATCCCCGAGACCCGCCAGAAATCCTGGTCTTCCAGGTAGCTTCCGTCCGACCAGCGATGGATCTGTATGGCCACCAAGTTCTTCCGGTCTGGGACCAGTAGCGGCGTGATGTCGAACGCGCTCGGTAGCTTGGAGTCTTCAGAATAGCCGGCCTCCTTGCCGTTGACCCACACGCGATAGGCCGAGCCGGCCGCGCCGATGTGCAGAATCACGTCCTGGCCTGACCAGGTTGGCGGCACCTCGAAGGTGCGGCGGTAGGAGCCCACCGGATTGGTGGCGTGGGGGATCAGGGGCCGGTTGGCAGGGAAGGGATAGGTGATGTTGTTGTAGCGGGGCTGATCGAAACCTTCGGTTTGCCACATGGCCGGGACCTTGATGGTCTGCCAGCTGGAGACGTCGTAGTCGGGCTTTTCGAAGCCGTCGGGCACGGCGTCTGACGACGGCGAGAAGCTGAACGACCAGGGACCGTCGAGCGATTGGTAGCGCTCCGAATGTGTTTGGTCGCCAGCAAGGGCCGCTTGGCGGGTCTCGAACGGGAAATGGGTAGCGGCGGCTGGCAGTTTGCGTCGCGCGAACACCGCGGGATTCTCCCAGTCCGGCCGCGAGGCGTCCACCTGCACCGGTTGAACCCTTGGATCTTCCTGCGCCATCGCTGGGGATACAAGCGACAGCAGTCCAATTCCCGCCAGCAGCGCCTTGCGCATGGTGTTTCCTCTCCAACTAATTTTCTAATTTTCTTGGGTGGTCGCCCGCTCAAAGGCGGTCGCTATCGGATCCTGGCCGGGCATCGGCGGGGGGCGACGCCGGGGCGCGGCGCGGCAATTTCGGCCAAGCCGAGCCGTGAACCATGTCGCCAAGATTTCGCTGTCGATTCTCGGTCATCGCCGCGTCTCCCCCGGCGTTCCAATAGCGTCAGCAAGCCATAAACCTTGTCCATTTGTATTACAATATTTCGATCTCTAAGAAGCCACGCTGCGCGCATAGGGGCCGTCGACGGTTAGGGTCAGCGCGCCGGGTGGCCGATATTGTCCCACGAGCGTCAGGCCGAGGCGCGATCGATCGTCCTTGACAGTGTTCACATTGAAGTTGCGCGGCGCGTAGAGGTCGGTGAATGGCGGCGAGGCTGACCGACCGACACTCATATTGGGCAGATAGCCGTCGAACGTGACGCTGTTAACGGTCGCTACGCGCTCTTGGCAAAAGACCGATCCAAGCAGGCCCAGCTTGCCTTCAGCGAAGGTGTCGTTAACTAGGCGGTGTGGACAAAGTGGATTCCCAAATCGGCTGATCACTGATTCAAGGCTGTTCTTTGGGGAGAGCAGCCTTGGTTCGCGGTTTGATGTCGGATGATGAGTGGGCCTTTTTCGAACCCTTCGTGATTGAGAAGGGGCCGCGTCGGGGGCGACGGCCCCGGGATCACCGTCTGGTGCTTGACGGGGTGTTCTGGATCGCTCGAACGGGCACGGCCTGGCGTGATCTGCACAGCCATTTTGGCGAGTGGAACTCGGTCTACCGCCAGTTTCGGCGTTGGACGCTGTCTGGGCTCTGGGACGTGATGCTGGAGGCGCTGAACGAGACCGGGCAAGGCCAGGACAGTGTTCAGATGATTGATTCCACCATTATTCGCGCTCATCAGCACGCCGCTGGGGCGCAAGAAAAGGGGATCAGGATCAGGGTCTTGGCCGCTCGCGAGGTGGCTTCTCGACCAAGATACATCTCCGCAGCAAAGCTCTGGGCCTCCCTGTCGCTGTCACGCTGAGCGGCGGCCAAGTCTCCGATGTGAAGGGCTTCGGCCCGGTCATGGATCAGCCCGGGCCCCAGCCCCGCGCCCTGTTCGCCGACAAGGGATACGACGCCGACTTCATCCGCGACGACTTGGCCGTAAGGGGCGTCGCCGCTGTCATTCCAGCCAAGCGAAACCGCAAGGTTCAGCCCGTCATCGACGGGCACATCTACGCTCTGCGAAAATTGGTCGAGCGCTGCTTCTCAAAGCTCAAAAACAACAGACGGCTGGCTACCCGATACGACAAGACAGCCGACAGCTTCCTCGGCTTCATTTTCGTCGCATCCATACGACTGTGGCTCAGGCACTTTGTCCACACCGCCTAGTTCAATCGATGGCACTCGGACGAGTTTATTAAATGAACCAACCGTGCCTCTGGCGTCGACCACTGAAGCTTTCACGTGTTCGTACTTGTAGCCATAGAATTCGAGTGCCACAGCAACGCGACGGACGAAGGGAGAGATTGGAGCCCCGATCAACCGCATTTAAAACGCCTCCTTGGCGGGCCGTACATCCAATTCATGGGTCCAGGCGCGTGAAGGTTGCCGATGGAGCATTTCATAGAGATCCACGATCCCTTCCAGGTCGACTAGTCCGTCGTGGCCTCGCGCCTCGGCGATCGCTGGTCTGCCGATTTGGATCCGATCACCGTCAATAGCGCCATCGATCACTACATGAGCAACGTGAATGCCCTTAGGACCAAACTCGCGCGCCAAAGACTGCGCCAGAGCCCTCACACCCGCCTTTGCTGCCGTAAAGGCTGCAAAGTCAGGCTTTCCGCGCAGGGATGCGCTAGCGCCCGTGAATAGGAGTGTTCCTGCCCCCGTGGGCACCATGGAGCGCAGCGCTTCTCGGGAAAATAGAAACCCGCCGAAACAGGCAATACGCCAGCAGCGCTCAAAAAATTCCGCCTCCATGGTAAGGAAGTCGCCCGGCATGTTGTTGCCGGCGTTGAATATCGCCAGATCTACAGGCCCCTCCGCTTGTGCCTGTTTGAAAAGCTCGCGAACCTGGCTCTCATCTGTAGTGTCGGCTTCGATAGCTGTTGCAGCGCCACCTGACTGACGAATGGCGTCCACCACTAACGCGACCTTTGCATATGTGCGACCCGCTACGAAGACATGGTGGTCTGCCGCAAAGCGCTTGCAAAGCCGAGCTCCCAGTCCGCGTTCTGGCCCAACTCCTATGATCACCGCCGTTTTGCTGGTCATGCCTTAAGTCTCCGTGCTTGTACGTCGTCAGAAGTTTTGGGACAGCCGGATCGCGGATTTAGCGGAGGGTTGGCCTCGTCTAGGGTTGATATCTAGGCGGCGACTTTGCGGTGCTGCAAGCGCCTATGTTCGAGGGTCTGTCGCTTGACGCTGGCGCGGCGGCGCAGGATGTCGGCGGCCCGGCCGAAGTAGGCGTCGGCCGGCGTTACGTTGTCCAGGCTCTCGTGATAGCGGGCGTGGTTGTAGTGCTCGATGAAGGCGCCGATTTGGGCCTCCAGGTCGCCGGGCAGGAAGTAGTTCTCCAGCAGGATGCGGTTCTTCAAGGTCTGGTGCCAGCGCTCGATCTTGCCCTGGGTCTGGAGATGGTAGGGCGCGCCCCGGACGTGTTTCATCTCCTGCTTGCCCAGCCAGTTGGCCAGTTCGCCCGAGATGTAACTGGAGCCGTTATCCGACAGCAGACGCGGCTTGTGCCGGACGCTGACCTGGTCGCAGCCCGACGCGCTGAGCGCCAGTTCCAGCGTGTCGGTGACGTCTCCCGCCTTCATGGTCGTGCACAGCTTCCAAGCGATGACGTAGCGCGAGAAGTCGTCCAGGATCGTCGACAGATACACCCAGCCCCAGCCGATGATCTTGAAGTAGGTGAAGTCAGTCTGCCACATCTGGTTTTGTGCCGTGGTCTTGTCGGTGAATGCCTTGGCGGCCTTCATGACGATGAAGGCCGGGCTGGTGATCAGGTCGTGGCTCTTCAAAAGCCTGTAAACACTGGCTTCCGAGACGAAGTAGCCCTGGCTGTCGGCAAAGCGCACCGCCAGCTCCCGCGGGCTCAGCTCCGAGTGCTCCAGGGCCATTTCCAGGATCGCGGCGCGCGCGTGGTCGGGGATGCGGTTCTACACCCGGCCGGGGCGTCGTGGGCGGTCTTCCAGGGCCTCAGGACCGCCGGTCTGGTAGAGATCATACCAGCGGTAGAAGGTGGCGCGGGGTACGCCGATCTGCGCGAGCGTCCGGCGCACGCGCAGGCTCGATTGCTCGACCAGGCGGATGATCTCGATCTTTTCGCAAGCCGGATATCTCATGCCTCGTCGCCCCCATCGGCGATCATGCTTTTTTTAAGCAGGCGGATTTCAAGCGCCTGTTCGGCCACCACTTCCTTCAGGGCCGTCGATTCGCGCCGCAGATCCTTGACCTCGTCCGTGGTCGCGGCCCGGGCCGTATCGCCCGCCAGGCGGCGCTTGCCCGCCTCCATGAACTCCTTGGCCCACACGTAGTACAGGCTCTGGGCGATGCCTTCCTTGCGGCAGAGCTCAGAGATGCTGTCTTCCCCGCGCAGCCCGTCCAGCACGATCCGGATCTTGTCTTCCGCCGAGAAATGCCGGCGCGTCGCCCGCCGGATATCCTTCACCACCCGCTCTCCGGGCGTCGCTTTCGCGGCCAAGGGTTTTGGTCTCATCTTCGTTCCTTCGTCACTTCGACGAGACCAAAACCCTCCTCTAAACGGAACCCTCAATCTGTCTCATTGGCGCTGACGGCGGACACAATACAAAGAGGGGCGGTTCGTGTTCACGAACCGCCCCACTCTATTGGCTAGAGTTAGTGAAAGTTTTTAGAAATCCCAACGAAGTCCAAACGCATAACGAGGACCGTTATTTTGCACTGAAAGGACTTGATTGTCGAACCTGCCAGTTTGGATGTTTTGCTCGTCAGTCAAATTGGTTCCTTCAAAAAATACTTGGAAGGTTTTGCTGACTTGATAGCTACCGCGAGCGTCGACTTGGCCGAACGCGCGGCGATAGACAGGGTCGCCGCCCTGGCCCGGTGTAACCAGATATTCAAGGAACCGGTCACGATAGTTGTAGGAAACGCGCGCTGAGATTTTGCCCGCTTCATAATAGCCCGTCAGGTTGTAGCTATCGCCCAGACCTTCAAGGGCAAAGGACTGCGTCGTTGAACCGGGGGCAAAGGTTGCATCCGAGTTCACCAAAGTCGCGTTGGCCTGGACGCCAAAGCCACTGGCCCAGCCATCCAAGAAGTCAAACGCGACGTTGGCGGCGATTTCGACGCCCTTGACGCTGGCTTCTTCGATGTTGCGTGGACGGCGTACCGAGAAGGTTGCCGAACGCGCGCCGGTAATGCCGCCGACGCCGACCGGCAGGTTGCCGGCATTCGCAATCGGGAACACTTCGCTAGCCCGTGTTTGGACGATAAAGTCCGCAACGGTCTTACGGAATGGCGCGATCGAGAATGAGGTCGAACGCGTGGGATACCACTCTAGAGAAAAGTCATAGTTCGTTGACACGTAGGGCTTCAGGTCTGGATTTCCGCCGCTGGCATCAAGACTTGCTGGTCGAACCGTGTCGAAATTTGTACGTGGAGCCAACAGGGAAATCTGTGGCCGCGTAAGGGATTTCGAGATCGATGCACGAGCAACGATCTGATCGGTCAGATTGATCTTGAAGTTCACATTGGGCAAGAATTCCGCGTAGTCAGATTCCTTGCGCGTAACGACGGGCTTTCCAGCGTTTGCGTAGACGGCGTTATAGATGGTGACGTCACCTGGAACCGGCAGGAGATCCGTGAGCGTCAACTGCTGACCCTCGGCCGTCACATCAGTATTCATGTAACGAATACCGACGTTCAGCGCCCAAGGCATTTCGCCCAGATCGCCCGCGAAATCAGCCGAAGCATAGGCTGCCGTGGTGACTTCCTGCACCGAGTAGGAGTTCGGCTGAGGAGTAGCATTGTAGCCGTTAGTCAGTGCCAATTGAGCCTGAACAGTACCGGCCGGGAGACCGCGGGCTGCGTTCAGGGCCGCCGCCGCTGCATTGCTCTCCAGGAACTTGAAGAACGCATTGGGATCGTAAGTCAGGAACGCGGCCGGGAACCGCCCGCCGCCATCCAAGAAGCCGCCGACATCATAACGCTGCAACAAGCTTGCAGGCGTCGCAATTGGATAACCGCAATAGAGGCACAGGGTGTTTGGGTCTGACTGGATTGAGAGATTTTCCTTCGAACGGTCCGTGTAGGCTATGCCGGCGCGGACGTTCTTCAGAGCACCCCAATCGGAGGTATACTCACCATCAATACGCTGCTCGAAGACCTCTTCAACCCGGTCAGCACCCTGACGTAGTGCAATGTGAGCCCGGCCAAGGTTGGAATTGGTGATGTCGGTCGAGTAGTTGAAAACGGAAGGGAAACCGTCGCCTGTGGCTTGCGCGAAGCTATACGTGCTCGGCACCCCAATAACCGTGAACAGATTGTCGCCACCGGCGCTATCTTCGGCCTTAGACCAAGATGAATCGAAATTTACGGTAATGGAATCAGAGACATTCCAGGCGGCGTTGAAGCCCAGGGCTTCCGTCGTAACGTCGCGCTTGTTCGAGGTCACGATCATATCGGCGAAGCCGTCTGTCGTGAGCGAGGTGACCGTACGGTTGGAGTCGATCGTCGCAGCCGTGTAGCTGGACGGCTCAAACCAATTGCCGATCGAGCGTACTGTCGAGTCCACAGTGAACTGGTTCCAAAGCGCATCCACCGTGAAAGTCAGGCTTTCGGACGGTTGATATTGGAAAGTTGCGTTCAGGCCAATGCGCTCGCGTTCTTGCTCATCAACCCCGATGTCTTGGTTTCGCGGCGCGAAAACATTGGTGAAGAGCGGCGAGGCGGGGTTTCCGACCGTCGTACCTGGGATGTAGCCACGGTTTTCAATAAATGGCCGGCGAGTTTCCCGGCTTTGATAGGAAACCGAGACCAATGCACCGATGGTGTCGTCAGCAAAGGTGTTGCTCAACAGGCCGAAAACTTGCGGCGTCGTTTGCTTGCTGTTTTTCTCGTAGAGACCCTTGGCGCTCAGTATCCCCTTGAAGGTTCCCAGCGTCAGCGGCCGGGCGGTGTGCACGTTGATGGTCGAGCCGATGCCGCCATCCTGCAGCGAAGCCAGCGGCGCCTTGTAAACATCCGCGCCGGAGATGAGTTCGGCGGCCAACAAATCGAACGAGAACGCGCGGCCTTCGTTGTCGGAGGCGAACGTCCGACCGTTCAGAAGAACCGTATTGAATTCAGGGCCAAAACCGCGAACCGTGACAAAGCGGCCTTCGCCGCCACTGCGGTCAATCGAAACACCGGGAATGCGCTGTAGGGATTCGGCGACGTTGGAATCTGGAAACTTGCCGATGGCTTCAGACGATACCGAATCTACCACGCCGATGGCGTTGCGCTTGATATCCGTCGAAGCGCGCAAGCTCGCGCGGATACCCGTGACGACGATCTCTTCTAGTTCGGTTGATCCAGGATTGGCGGCCGTCTGAGCAAATGCAGGCACCGCGCCCGCCGCCAACAAACCGATCGCACTGCAGCTGATGGTCAATACTGCCCGCAGGCCCGTTCGCGCCGAGCGCTTGTTTCTTTCTGTCATGGTTTCCTCCCGGTTGTACCTTCGGCCCCTTGGGGGGGGCTCTGCAGGCTGTCGCGTCAGTTTTTATATATATTGTTTTATTTCAACGACTTAGGATTGATTGCCGTTGTCGCGTGGACGAACGTGTGTGAGAGTTGCGGATGCAAGTTCACCATTCATCTTATAAGTCATACGAGTCCGCAAATGATTTCTGGCGCTGGCCGGTCGTCGCGCCACTTCAACCTGTGGTGCTGAAGGAATTTGACCTTTGCTTCCGCAGTCGATTTTTCAGTAAAAACATTTTTTGTAGCTTTTAATTCATCCACGAAGTGAAATGGAACATGTAATGGATAAGCAAATTGAGCATATCCTGATAGTGGGCGGCGGAAGTGCCGGATGGATTACTGCCGCTAGGATTGCTTCACGTTACGATGTGGCGTCGAATGATCGAATTCGGGTGACACTTATTGAGTCACGAAATGTTGGAACGGTAGGGGTTGGTGAAGGGACCTGGCCCACAATGCGCAACACGTTGCGTAAGTGCGGCATCAGCGAGACCGAGTTTCTTCGATCCTGCGATGCGACCTTCAAGCAGGGTGCTCGCTTCAATCGATGGACAGATGGCAGTGCGGGTGAGGGCTATTATCACCCCCTCAACCCACCCCAGGGCTCTGCTCAACTCAGCTTGTCGGGCCATTGGATGGCGACCAAGGCTGCTCAGGGCATTGATTTCGCAAATGCCGTGGACTTCCAAGCCGCTCTCTGTGACGCCGGGCTAGCCCCAAAATCCATAACCACGCCCGAGTACAGCGCGATCGCGAACTATGCCTATCACCTTGATGCTGTGAAATTTGCGGCCTTCTTGCGCGACCATTGCGTGGGTAAACTTGGGGTTCGCCATCTTATAGATGATGTAACCAAGGTCGTTATGGCCGAAAATGGCGATGTATCTGGCGTAGATACAAACGGAAATGGTCATATATTGGCAGATATGTTCATTGATTGCTCGGGATTTTCGAGCTTGATTATTGGGCAGGCTTACGGTGTGCCATTCGTTGAATGCCATGACGTGTTGTTTTGCGATTCAGCCTTGGCAATGCAAGTACCCTACGCGCGACCAGACGACCCCATTGCGACGCATACAATCTCGACAGCCCAGTCCTCAGGCTGGATCTGGGATATTGGTCTGCCCACCCGAAAGGGTATCGGACATGTCTATTCCAGTGCCCATATTAGCCACGATCAGGCGGAGGCCGAGCTGCGGGCCTATATCGGCCCCCAGGCGGCGAACCTCAGCGCTCGCCGCATTCCAATCCGTTCTGGGCATCGCCAGACCTTTTGGGTCAACAACTGTGTCGCGGTAGGTTTGTCCGGTGGGTTCCTTGAGCCCTTGGAGGCTTCCGCTTTGATGCTCATTGAGAAAGCGGTGGATTTCATCGCGGATCGCCTACCAAAAACGCGCGGTGCGATGCACATTTTGTCCAAAACGTTCAATATCTCTTTTGAACATCACTGGATGCGCATCATAGAATTTCTGAAATTGCACTACGTCCTTACGAAGCGCGAAGATTCTGAGTTCTGGCGCGACAACAGGAGAGCTGAGAGCGTGCCAGACGGCCTGGCTGAAAAGCTGGAGCTCTGGAGACATCACCCGCCCTCGCCTGATGACTTTACGCATGCCAACGAGGTGTTCTCATGGCCGAGCTATCAATATGTTATGCACGGTATGGGCTTTGAGGCGGATTATGGGCGCGACCCGTTGATCTTAGCCCAAGCACATCAAGCTGCGCGATGGTTCGCCCAAGCTGCCCAAATGACAAAAACCGCAACGTCTCAACTACCTCGACACAGGGACCTGATCGACAGCATCTCCCGTTACGGCCTTCAGGCTGTTTAGTGCGTCAATTGGTGAAGTTGTAACTGAAAGTATCAGCATGTTCGAAGCCCTAGACCCTCAGCGCCACGGTGACCTCCATCTGCGTTCTGATTTCGACATGTCATCGGTTGAGAACCGTGGTCACGCGCGACTAGGCTTTAGCGAAATGGTCAATGCCGCCGCTGACTATCCTATCATTTTCATGAAGGATGGTACGAGCGGGGCGTTCCATCTTTGTGCTTTGTTTGGATTTGATAGAAATCGATCGCTCTATGCGCTCGCCCAAAGTTGGCACGCTAATTGGTTGCCGATGGATATTACGCGCGGTCCATTGGCGCTGATCAAGACGGAAGGTGATTGGGTGGTTGGCGCTAACACGGCTGATCCCCGCCTCTCGAAGACTGGAGGTCAGGCGCTCTACAACCCCGAAAGACTTCCATCGGCTTGGCTGGTAAACGCTACATCTCGCCTGCTTGCCCACGGAGAAGATCTAGCGGCCGCTGATGTATTTACAGAGAATTTGGCGAAGGCCGGCCTAATCGCGCCGCTGAAGGTTGAGTTGAGCCTTTCGGACGGTCAAGTGCGTGAAATTACTGGCCTGTATACTATAAATAAACCGGCAGTTCAGAAACTAGAGGTCTCACTGGCCATAGAATTGTTACGAAACGGTGCTCTTGAGGGGGCCTTTAGAATGCTCGGGACGCAAGGGCAGTTTTCGCGTCTAAGGCATTTGTTCAATGCGCACTCAGGGCCGAAAATTTTATCTATGTCTCTGGATGTAGGTATCTAAGCGGCTACAGTGTCTGCCTCTGCTTTTAGGTGGACTTCCCGGCACCATGATCCTAGGCAAGCGACTGGCGTAATTTGTCGGGGAGTTTCGTCATCGGCTTTGCGATCGCCTCGCGTACGGCTTCGGAACTATAGCCTGCCAGGGGTGGCCCGTTCTTGACGGTCTCGCCAGGCCAATAGCCTTCAATAGGTGGAAGGTGCAGCAGCTGCCAGCGGCCAAAAGCGCCGTTTCTAGGTGGGCAATCGGGTCTCGATCAGTCCTTCAAGCTTTGTTCCACTATCGCCTCTTTAATGAGATCCATGACGTCGGCGATTAGTTCACGCATGGTCTCGGCTGCGGTGTCGGCATCGCGCGCCACTATCGCGTCCAATACGGCCTTATGCGCCTGCAGGCTCGCGTTGCGTCCCCGGTAGCGATTGGTGAACTGGATAGAGGTCTGCAAAGCCGTTGCCACGACGTCGCGGAATTGAGCATAGAACGGATTTCCCGAGGCTTCCAGAATCGCGACGTGGAAGGCGATGTCCGAGCTTAGCGGATTGTCGGCGCCGGCTTCGGCGGCCTCCATGCGCGAGTATCCGAGCTTGATCAATTCTAGGCTTGATGGACTGGCTGCCTGGGCCGCCAGCGCAGCGGCGCCAGGCTCGATGCTCAATCGCAGCTCGGTGAACTGGCGCAGCAAGCTGAGCGAAAATTTCCGCTCCAGCAGCCAGCGCAGCACGTCGGTGTCGAACCAGTTCCAGGCCGATGGCCGGGTAATGATCGTGCCTTGGCGGGGACGGGCGGTCAGCAGGCCCTTGGCGGACAGCATCTTGACCGCCTCGCGCGTTACCGAATGGCTGACGGCGTGTTCCTTGGAAAGCTCCGCCTCGATCGGGAATGGTCGACCGTCATAGGCTCCCGTGACGATCATGCGCCCCAGCGTGTCCAGCAAACCGAAAGTCAGGTTACGCCCCAGCGCCGAACGGGATTCCAGCGGGTCGGTAATTTTCATAGAATCACTGCTCTTAAATTTGCCTGGAGCTCGCAATAGATAGTTGTCCCGCGCCAAGAGCTCGACCAATCACGAATGCGCGGTGGCGAACATGCGCAGCCCCACCAGGACGCAGTCGTCGCCGTTCAAGGTCTCTATCAACGGGTCGCGACCCTCTTGGACTGGCGCGATAGAAGGCTTCGATCACACCGCCGTCAGCGCCTCAACGATCTCGAACGCTTCGCCCGGCTCCAGGCCGCGCAGGATCGCGACCAGCGGAAATATCTGTAGCACGGTGTTCCAAGTCGTCATGCGCAGCTCACTCCAGTGCCCCGATTGGTGTTCGGCTATCTCCGCCAAGTAAGCTGATATCGCTTTCATCGCGGCGACCCAGGCTACGCTTTCTACGAACAATGCGTCCGCATTCCAAGATTAATATTACAAACAGTTTGACGATCAGGCGACGCTCGACCTAGCTAGGGTGACGTACCCGGCGAACACTGGACGCCGCTTTATTGGGAGCTATTCGATGCGGTCTTGCCCGCGCTGCGCCAGATACTCGGCGGATCGTCGATGACGGGGGGACGCTTCGGAGAACTCATAGCCGGCGCAGGCCCGACCCGGATCGCGCGGATCGAGACGTTCATCGTGCCACCGCGCTGGCTGTTCGTCCGGGTTGAGACCCATGACGGCGCGGTCGGCTGGGGAGAGGCGAGTCTCGAGGGGCACGCCGAAGCCGTGGACGGCGCCTTCGCCTCGCTGCGCGAGCGCTTCATCGGCGCCGATGCCGACAATATCGAGGACATCTGGCAAGTGGCCTATCGCGGCGGTTTCTACCGTGGCGGACCGGTGCTGATGTCGGCCCTGTCGGGCCTGGATCAGGCGCTGTGGGACCTCAAGGGGCGACGCCTGGGCGTGCCGGTCTGGCAACTGCTTGGCGGTCGCGTTCGCGACCGGGTTCCGGTCTATGCCTGGATCGGCGGCGATCGTCCTGACGAGGTCGTCGAGGCGGCCCAGGCCCGACTGGCCCAAGGCTTCAAGGCCGTGAAGATGAACGCCACCGGCGAGATGGGGTGGCTCGACAGCGCGCAAGCGTTCGATGATGCGCTGGAGCGCGTGGCCGCAGTCAAGGCGCAAGGCCTTGACGTGGCGGTGGACTTCCACGGCCGCCTGCACAAGCCGATGGCCAAGCAACTGATCGCAGCGCTAGAGCCGCTGCGGCCGCTGTTCATCGAGGAGCCGTTGCTGTCGGAGAATGTCGAGGCCATCGTCCAGCTGTCGCGGCTCACCAGCCTGCCGATCGCCCTTGGGGAACGCCTCTATAGCCGTTGGGATTTCAAGCCCTTCCTGGAAGCCGCCGCCGTGGACGTGATCCAGCCTGACCTGAGCCACGCGGGTGGCCTTTCCGAGTGCAAGCGTATCGCCGCCATGGCCGAGGCCTATGACGTGGGCGTGGCGCCGCACTGCCCGCTGGGGCCAATGGCCTTGGCGGCCTGCATGCAGTTGGCCCTGACTACGCCTAACTTCGTGATCCAGGAGATGTCCCTGGGCATCCACTACAACGTCGGACACGACCTGCTCAGCTACATGCGCAACCCCGGGGTGTTCGAGGTGCGCGACGGCATGGTCGCCGCTCTGCAAGGCCCGGGCCTGGGCGTCGAGATCGACGAAGACATAGTGCGCGAGGCGGCCAAGGACGCGCCGTCGTGGCGAAACCCGATCTGGCGGGGCCAAGACGGTAGCTTCCGCGAGTGGTGACCACCGACTGACGGTTCCACGATTGCGGAGTCGGGTGCTGTCAGTCTAACCCCAGCTTGTCTCTACTGGGCGCAATTCGAGCAGAAACAGCCCGGTCTCAGGCCATGAGGGATTGACGCTCAGCCAAGGCGGCTGAGCGTTGTGCCTTCTAAGTTTCCCGGTTGATGCGTACCCATCCGGTGAAGGCCGCGCTGGCGCCTAAGCGGCGCGCCCGACCGTGGCGAGCGGCCGCCAGTTCCAAGGCAGGAGTTCGTCGAGCTGCTGACTGGGATGCTCGGCGATGCGAGCCAGGACATCGGCCAGCCAGGCTTGAGGGTCGATGTTGTTCAGCTTGGCGGTGACGATCAGGCTGTACATCACCGCCGCGCGCTGGCCGCCGCGATCAGAACCACAGAACAGCCAGGACTTGCGCCCCATGGCGACGCCGCGCAGCGCCCGTTCGGCGGCATTGTTGCTCAGACAGACGCGGCCGTCGTCGAGGAAGCGCGTGAACGCGGCCCAGCGCTTGAGCATGTAGTCAAAGGCCCGCGCCAGGTCATGACCGCGTGAGAGCTTGGCGCGCTGCTCGCGCATCCAGATCTCCATCTCGGCGACCAGCGGGGCGCTTAGCTCCTGTCGCACCGCCAGGCGCCGATCAGCGTCCTGGCCGTTGATCCCTCGCTCGATCTCGAACAGCGCGTCTATCCGCTGGACCATGCCCAGGGCGATCGGCGGGATCACCGCCGGCGCCGCGCCGCGAGCCTTGCGGCGAGCGTTCTGCTCCAGGTCGGCCAGCACGAAGAATGGCCGACGCGCGTGCGCCCAGCAGGCCGCCTCAAGGATCGGCCCCGCGGTTCGCCCCGGCTCATAGAGCTTGCCGTATCCGCCATAGGTGTCGGCCTGGAACAGGCCGGCATAACCTGACAGATGCGCCTGTGGGTGTTCGCCGCCTCGATCACGCGAGTAGTAGAAGACTGCGCCCGGTGGCGCCGATCCCGCGAACGGCTTGTCGTCACGCACATAGACCCAGAGCCTGGCGGTGTCGGTCTTGCCCTTGGCCAGGACCGGAACCGTGGTATCGTCGCCGTGCAATCGTTCGGCGGCAAGCACGTGAGCCTCCAGCCGCTGGAACAGCGGCGCCAGCACCGCCGTGCAGGCCCCGACCTGGTCGGCCAGGGTCGACAGACTGAGCGGCACGCCCTCGCGAGCATAGCGGTCGGCCTGGCGGTTGAGCGGCTGATGCTGACCAAACTTCTCGAACAGGATCATGGCCAACAGGCTGGGACCCGCCCAGCCCCTGGCGATCACATGGAACGGGGCTGGCGCCTGGCCGATGGCCTCACAGTCGCGGCAGCTAAACTTCTCGCGGACGTGCGCGATGACCTTCCAGGACGGGGGCACGACCTCCAGCGTTTCGGTGACGTCTTCGCCCAGCTTCGAGAGGCGCAGCCCGCCACAGCAGGCGCAGGCGGTCGGACCTGGCACGATCACCCGCTCACGCGGCAGGTGTTCCGGGAAGGGCTGGCGCGAAGGCCGCTTGCGGCTGAAGGCGGCCACCGTCGTAGCCCGCGCCGCCGCCATTTCCGCAGCCAGTTCGTCCTCCGTCGCCGAGACCTCCAGCTCCTCCAACTGCAGTTCCAGTTGATCCAGCAGGCGGGCCGTGCGCTCGGAATGAGGACCGAAGCGCTCACGATTGAGCTTCTGGATCTGGAGCTTCAGGTGGGCGATCAGCGCCTGGTCGTCGGACTGCCGAGCCAGGGCCATGGCGACCTCGGCCCGGGCGACCAGAAGCGCCGCCTTCAGCGCTTCGATATCGTCCGGCAGGGCTGCGAGGTCAGCGTCCATGACCCCGATGGAATCATAAATTTCGCCGCTTGTGGCGCCCCTAAATGCAGGCCGACCCGACTATTTTTGGCTACCCGGCGGCAGACGGACGCCAGGTGTGCTGGGGGTTTCGCCAGTCGATGCCCTCCAGCAGATACGACATCTGCCCGGCCGTCAGCGCCACCGCGCCGCCCTCGGTGACAGGCCAGACGAACCGTCCCCGATCCAGTCGTTTGGCGTAGAGCGACAGCCCCAGGCCGTCATGCCACAGTACCTTGATCAGCGATCCGCCACGCCCCCGGAACACGAAGACATCGCCGGCGAACGGATCTCGACCCAGGCCTTCTTGCACCAGCAGAGCCAGGCCCTGCATACCCTTCCTCATGTCGGTGTGTCCCGCCGCGATCCACACGCGCACCCCAGAGGCGATTGGGATCATCGCAGGGCTCGCAGCGTCGCCGCGACCAAGCCGGGCGAGGCGGCGGCGTTGATGCTCACCCGCGCGCCGCCGACCAGTTCAACCACGATCGCCGGCTCGGGACGCGATGTCGCTGGCGCCGGCTCATTGAGCAGGATCGCGGGCGCGAAAGCCGGTGCGGCGACCGCCGCCATCGCTTCCTGTCGCCACTTGTAGATCAGGCTGGTGGAGATCTCGTTTTGCCGGGCGATCTCAATCACGACCGCGCCGGGCGCGAACGCCGCTTCCAGCACGGCGCGTTTGGTTGCCTCCGACCAACGCCGACGGCGCTCCGGGCCCATAATCAAACTCGAATGGCCCATGCCCTGCAGCTTTGCGTACTCGTAAGGACGTCCTTACGAGCACAGCATCAGCATCCCAGACACCTCGGCAAGGCGGCTTTCACCGGAGGGCTACGTTGATGCGGTGGCGCTCCTGGTTGAAGTGGTTGTGGAAGGCGGCGTGGACGGAGCTGAATTTCTCCAGGCTCTTCATCTGTCGGAACCGCAGCATGGCCCGTTCTCGTCGTCGGAACGGCAGGTGTGAGTTCCCACAACGGTTGTTGGCCCAGCGGCCAGTCTCCTGTTTGTCGGCGTTGCCGAGCTCCTTCATCGCCGCCCGATATGAGCGCAGGCCGTCGGTGTTGACCACCTTGGCACGTCCGTGCCGCTTCATCAGTTTCTTCATGACCTTCAACGCCGCAGGCTTGTCGCGGGTCTTGCTGACGAAGGACTCTAGCACTTCACCCTCGTGATCGACGGCCCGCCAGAGCTCGTGCATCTGGCCGTTGATCTTGACGTAGACCTCATCGAGATGCCACTTCCAGTGTCTGAAGGCCTTCATCCGCCGGACCCTCCTTTGGCGGATCTCTGCGGCGAACATCGGGCTAAACCTGTTCCACCTGAACCGCACCGTCTCGTGGCAAATATCGATGCCCCGTTTGGCCAGGAGGTCTTCAACGTTCCGAAGCGACAGCGGTTACTTGACGTACATCATCACCACTAGGCAGATCGCCTCGGGCGAGCTGTTGAAGTAGCGGAATGGGCTGGTCATCCCAGCAAGCTACCGGTCACTGACCGCTGTCAGCAATTTGCTCTGACAGCACCATCCGGAGGCTGGAACAATCCATTACAAATTTAGTGTGTATGAGAAATCAACGGCGGGGATTTAGGTTCATTTCACATCACGAACTGTATCCGGTCGAAAACAAAACTCCGGCCGCCCTGGGATTGGAGTCAGCAACGATGGAAAGTCACCCGGAGTTTTTTAGCGAAACGGTTCCGCAGACCCAGGCCGCGAGTGGGGGTCTATTCGCCAGCGCCTGCGATAGAGCTGCTATCGTTGTCCGCGCCGACCTGAGCGGGAACATCATCGAATGCAACGAAAAGTTTTGCGAAGTTAGTGGGTTTACACGTACCGAGATCATCGGCGACCGACACAACATCTTCAGTTCTGACCGCTACCCACCTGAATTCATTTCGGAAATGTACGAGGCAGTCGCCTCAGGCGGCACATGGAGCGGGACAGTCTGCAGCCGTCATAAAAATGGCAGCCTCTACTGGCTCGATACTACCGTCACGCCGCAGCTAGGTGCCACAGGTCAGCCTGTTGCCTATCTGGCCATCCGCTTTGATGTCACCGCCCACAAGCAGGCCTTGGCCGATCTTTCCCTGGCGCAGGAGCGCTGCGAAGCGGCATCGCGCGCCAAGGGACTGTTCTTGGCGACGATGAGTCACGAACTCAGAACGCCATTGACCGGCGTGATCGGTCTGACCGAGCTACTGGCTCAGACGCCATTGGATCTAAAGCAGCAGGATTACGTCGCCTCCCTACTGGAAGCCGCCCGCGCACTGCACGCGATTGTAAACGACGTCCTGAGCTTGGCGAAAGCCGAGGCCAATCCGGTTATCCGAACGGCCCCGGTCAATCCCGCCGATCTTCTTGCTGCGACAGTCAAACTGCTCTCGCCGATCGCCGCCAAGAAGGGAGTCGCGTTGTCACTACGCGTGGCAAAGGACGTGCCCGAGGTCATTGTCGCCGACGCCGATCGCCTCCGGCAGATTGTCGTGAACTTGGTCGGCAACGCGTTGAAGTTTACCGAGGTTGGAGAGGTGAGTGTCGAGGCTGCTTGGTTCGGCTCGCGGGAAGCGGGTAGATTTTGCGTCGACGTGATAGATTCAGGCCCTGGATTCCCCGTCGAGCTTACCGAACGGATCTTCGAGCCGTTCGAGCAGGCGGACAACTCTGCCGCTCGCCTGCACGACGGCGCGGGGCTCGGGCTAGCGATTAGTGCTCACCTAATTAAGTCTATGAGCGGCGAGATCGCCGCTGAGAACCTGCCACAAGGCGGCGCTCGGTTCTGGTTCGAGATTCCAACGACAGCCTGTCGGACAAAGATCGGTCAGCTTGAACAGCTAGCGCGCCTAGAAAGTGAACCACTTGAAGTACTGATTACTGAGGACAATCCGATGCTGCAACGCTTGATCAAGACGATCTTGGAAAGCGTGGGTCACGTCTGCTCAGTCGCCGGCAACGGCGCGGTCGCCCTCGAGATGATGCGCGCTAAGCCTTTTGATGTATGCATTATGGATCTGCGTATGCCGGTCATGGACGGAATCACCGCGACCCGCATCATTCACGAAGAGCCGCCTAGAGACTGGCGACCTCCGCCGATCATCGCGCTTAGCGCGGATGTCCTCGATGGTGACATGGAACATTACTCCGAGCTGGGATTCCATGCTTTCCTTGCAAAGCCGATCGACGCGAGCCTCTTATTGAGGACGATCGCAGGTGCCGTTACGTCATCCGCGGATACCGCAACAATCCGGGCCTGACGCCTCAACCGCCACCAAAGAGGTACTCTCTGCCGGCTGCACCCACGCCGGGTCCAGGGTCGTCATTGGACGCGCACGCAGAACGAGGCCCAGGCGCCATCGGCCTCGACGATCGCCCAGATCGTTCGCCGGCAAGGCGCCTTTAACGGACTTGGGGCCGATCAGGCGAGCGACTGGGCCCGCTTCGAGCACGCCGAGCCCAATGACCGTAACCGGCGCGAACACCCCACATACCGCTGCGTCGCATGACGGGCGATAACCCTGCCTGATGGTTGTCGGGGAGGATTGAGTTGGGCGAGGCTGGATCGACAACTTGGCGAGGGTCTCGGGATTCCGGCGGCGCAAGGAGTGATCAGGACGATCATCAGCATCATCCTGATCATCGATCTGGCGGACCTCCTGGTGGACGGGGCCGGGTCGAGGTGATCAGCGGGGTCTACCGCCGCAAAAGCTGGTCGGCGCAGGACAAGGCGCTGATCACGGCGGAAAGCTTTGAGCCTGGCGCACGCGTGTCCGACGTGGCTCGGCGCTACGACGTAAGCCTGGGCCTCCTGCATCACTGGCGACGCAAGGTCCGGCAGCATGGCGCGCCGGCCGAGCCGATGTTTGTGCCCGTCAGGCTCGACGGCGATGAGGGGGTGCCGGTCGCGCGCTCCGAAGGGCGGATCGAGATTGAGCTGGCCGGCGCCAGGATCTGGGTGACCAGCGCGGTGGACGCCGCGACGCTGCGCGTGGTGTTTGCGGCCTTGAGAACCGGCGCGTGATTGCCTTTGGACCTGAATTGAAGATCGTGGTCGCCGCCCAGCCCATTGATTTTAGGAAAGGGGTCAACGGTCTGGTGGCGTTGGTGACCCAGGCGCTCCACGCCGATCCATATTGCGGCGACATCTTCGTCTTCAGGTCCAAGCGGGCAGACAGACTTAAGCTGATCGCCTGGGATGGAACCGGCGTGCTCCTGGTGAGCAAGGTTTTGGAGAGCGGGGCCTTCTTCTGGCCGCCGGTCGTCAACGGCGTCGTCCGCTTGAACAGCTCCCAGATGGCTTTGCTACTGGCCGGAATGGACTGGCGGCGGGTGGTTGAGCGGCCGGTCAATCGGCCGACGAAAACAGGCTGAAATGGCTGTGTTTGCTAGGAAATGACAGGCTTTTGCGGTAGATTTAGCCATGCTTCCAGGTGGCGAAAACTTCCCACGCGATCCCGATCTGCTGATCGGCATGGTGTTGGCGCGCGACCTGGAAATCGACAAATTGCGCGATGCGCTGAAGACCGCGCAGGCGATGCTCTTCGGCCCGAAGTCTGAACGCTCGATCGCAATCATGGACGGTCAGATCGGGCTCGATCTTGGCGATCTGGCGGCAGATGTGAAGTCCATGGCGGCCAACGATGAGCCGGCGCAACCTGTTGGGTTGCGGCACGCCGCGCGCCGAGCTTCCCGGCGCAACATTGGCGCCTTGCCAAAGCATCTTCCCCGAGTGGTCGAGGTCATCGAGCCGGCGTCGACCCAATGCCCCTGTTGCGCCGGGCGGTTGCACAAGATCGGTGAGGACGTCGCCGAGGCGTTGGACGGCGTGCCGGCCAGCTTGCGGGTCCTGCGCACCGTGCGACCGAAATACGCCTGTCGGGCTTGTGAAGGCGCGATCGTGCAAGCGCCGGCTAAGCGCAGAGTGTTTGAAGGCGGCATGGCGACGACGGCGCTGATCGCCAACGTCGTGTGTTGGAAATTTGCCTGGTACATGCCCTTGAACCGGCAATCGCAGATGCTGATCGGACAGGGCGTTGCTCTGGACCGCTCGACCTTGGCGCTGTGGATCAAGCGGACGGCATGGTGGCTGTCGGGGCTCTATCGGCGTCAGCTCGAAATGATCCACGCCCATGAGCGGATCTTCTGTGACGAGACCCGGATGCCGGTGCTCGAAAAGGGCCGCAAGCGAACCAAGACCGGCTGGTTCTGGGCGCATGCGACGGACGACCGACCATGGAATGGTCCTGCTCCGCCCGCGGTCGTCTACATCTATGCCCAAGGACGCGGACTGGGAGCCATCAAGCATCAGCTTGCGGACTATCATGGCGTGCTGCAGGTCGACGGCTATGGCGCCTACAAGGCCCTGGCCAAGGAACGTCAGGGAAATCGCACTATCCAGCTGGCCTTCTGTACGGCCCATGCGCGGCGCAAATTTACCGATGTCCACAAGAAGACGGCCTCGCCGATCGCCCAGGGGGTGATCGAGCAGATCGCCTTGGTCTATGCGGAAGAGGCGCTGATCCGAGGAACGAGCGCCGATCATCGGCTGGAGGCCCGTCGGGCCAGGACCGCCCCTCTGATGGAGGCCCTGAAAATGATGCTTGAGGAAGGCTTGGCTCAGATCTCCAGCAAGTCGGCCTTGGCCGACGCCATCCGCTACACCCTGGGCCACTGGGCAGGCCTGAATCTGTTCCTCACCGATGGCCGCCTGGAGGTGGACAACAACACCGTGGAGCGCAGCATGAGAGCCATAGCGCTTGGCCGGAAGAACAGCCTCTTCGCCGGCAATGACGGCGGTGCGGAAAGCTGGGCGATCCTGGCCTCGCTGCTCAATACCGCCAAGCTCAACGGCCTTGATCCGTTTACCTGGCTGAACGACGTGCTGGAGCAGATCGTCAGCGGTGATGTGAAGAACAACGAACTTGATCAGCTGCTCGCCTGGAACTGGAAGGCGTCGCGCTCGGTCCCGTTGAAAGCTGCCGCGTGAGGGTGCCGCGTCGATCCCAGCCGATGACGCTGGAGGCTCTGGAAGACTGGTTTGAGAGAGCCAAGCCACCGGTCCACACTGCGGGTGTGTCGATGATGGATGGCTTCCTGGCGGGCGTCGCCATCGGCCCGGTCTTCATCCACCCGGAAACCTGGCTCTGGCACCTTATCGGCGACCATGAGAAGCGGGCTCATGCGGGGACCAAGGCCGATGCCGCGGTCCAGGCCATTGTCGCCCATTACAACAAGATCAGCGACGTTCTGGCCAACGCTCCCCACGCCTACGCGCCCATCTATATGCGGACCGACGAGGGCGATGCGCTGGTCGAGGACTGGGCCAACGGGTTTTACGGCGCCATGCGTCTGAACATGGCGGCGTGGCAGCCACTGTTTGAGACCTTCGAGAGCGCCGCGCCTCTCATGGCGATCTTGGTCAACTGCACCAAGCCTGACGGCGCTCCAATCTATGACGGCATGTCGCCCGCCATCCCCGCCCTGGAGCTGGGTGAGACTTGGCGCCTCATCCCCGAGGCCGTCAGCGTCATACGCGAGCAATGCGCTCAGCGCCGCGCCGCAAGCATGGGCCCCGTCGGCTCCCAGTAGGCGAATAGCCGCCCTCCGGCGCCGTGGGGTGCTCGCACCGGTTACCAATGACCTGTGGCAGGTGGACTTCAAAATCTGGTTCGCTCTGGGCGGGCACAGGCTCACGCGCGCGTTTTCCGCGCCGCAGGCGGTCTGACCAGTACACGATGAAGTCCCCACTGTTTCGCCGGCCGAAATTGATCATTGCCGAGAAAAGGGATTATCCGGACACGGGGTTGGGTGACTGATCGCCGTCAGGAGCATCGCTGACGACAGTTATGTTTGGTGCACCTAGTTCAATTCAAATCTTAGATAGCGATCTAGAAATAAATGGAGAAAATCTATGTCTGAGTTTCTTGATAAAGCATTCATGACACATTCTGCCGTTAAAGGCAGGCTCAGAAAAGCTATTAAAGGAGAAGAAAATATTGAGCCGGCAACTATCAGGCGTGATGATGTCTGCGAGGTGGGTAAGTGGATATACGGCGAGGGCGGCAAACAATTTTCTTCAGTGCCAGTGTTTGTAGAGTTCAAAAAAGTTCACGCAGAATTTCACAAATGTGCGTACGATATCATGATGTTGTACAATGCTGGAAAGATAGCCGAGGCAAATCGGGAACTGGATCAAGGTGCGTTTGAGAAGAAGTCAAACGAGATAGGCTCGTGCATCATGCGTATGAAGCAAGATTCTCAATTTAAGTAGATTGTGAGCGTTTACCTGCGACCGGCGTCACCAGGTATTTGAGATTTCTGTTTTCGGGAGTGTGTTGGCCTCGCATCAGGCTCAGTTGATAAAGTGGTTTCAGAAATCATCTTATCGTCAATTCGAGGCCGCTCTCGGAGGAGAGCGGTCTTGTTTATTGGCTTCGTGTCTTAGCTGGGGCAGAGTTCTTCAGACTCCGGGTGCGACAGGCCGTTGGGCCATTCGCTGGACAGCATCGGAGCCAACGCGCCGACCTTCAACGCAAGGCTCGTGGCCGGTGGCGAACATGACCACGTCGGTCTCGAAGTTCAGGTCGTTGTTCAGCGGGCTGACGAGACCCGCCTCGGACCGCTCGATGTTCTCATGCGAGTAACCCAGCACAGCCTTGACGCCACGCCTTTCCAGCTCATCGGCCAGGTGCGAGCGGACATCCTCGTCTCCACACCTGGACCTTTGAATATGCCGGCAAACTTGACCGCGATATATTCACCGCCCACCACCAGCGACCGCTTGGGCAGTGTCGGCAGATTGAAGGCGTCGTCAGAAGTGACGCCCAGCACCGCGCCGGGGAAATCCGGCTTCACGGGACGACCGCCCCTGGCGGCGGCAACCCAATGAGCGCCAGTCACTGGCAAGCCCCTCATTGCCCGTAGAGGCCCGAGGCCAGCCAGCGTTTCGCTACGCGCAACGATCCATTCCAAACTGAACGGATTAAGCAGCGCAGCATTCGTTCGTAACTAGAGGGGCGACGGAAAGTACCGGCCGTCGCCTCCGGCCTGGTTCGGTCGAAACGTTCAAAACTGGAATGCTAGGGCGCTGATAATGTCGGCGCTCAGGCGCCGATATACTGAAAAAAGGACGAGCTTATGTCTATTAGTCGAAATGCATTCATCGTCGGCGCTCTGGCCGCTGCTCTGGGCGCCACGGCGGCCAGCGCAGCCGAACGTCCGGCGCGCGAAAAGTGCTACGGCGTCTCTTTAGCGGGCCACAATGATTGCGCAGCCGGTCCGGGCACGTCCTGTGCTGGCACCTCGAAGGTCGATTACCAAAGCAATGCCTGGACGCTGGTGCCCAAGGGCAGCTGCATGACCATGAAGTCGCCGACCTCGGCGACGGGCTTTGGCCAGCTCTCGGTGTTTGTCGCCAAGCCCAAGGCCTAGGCGATTGCCTGCCATGGCCCCCCTCGAAAGCCGGTCAGAGCATGCGACGGGGCGCCTGGAGGCGGCAGGCCCTTCACGAGGACACTCCGGCGGCCTCCCGAAGGCCGCCGGAGTGGGGCTTCGGCGCGAGCATATCCGCGAGGTGCTGGCCGGCGAGGGAGCGATCGGCTTCGTCGAGATTCATGCCGAGAACTACATGAGCGCGGGCGGGCCGACCTTGGAACTGCTCGACGACCTGGCGAGGCTCTATCCGATATCCCTGCACGGCGTGGCGCTGTCGCTGGGCGGTATGGAGCGTCCCGACTCCGATCATCTAAACAGGCTGCGGACGCTTATCGACCGGGTGTCGCCCGCAGCATTCTCTGAGCACCTGGCGTGGTCCAGCCATGATGGCGTCTACTTCAACGACCTTCTGCCCGTAGGCTACAACAGCGAGACGCTGGGGCGCATCTGCTCTCACATTGACGAAGTCCAGGATCGGCTAGGCACTCGGCTGCTTCTCGAAAACCCGTCGACCTATCTCAATCCACAAATCGGAGACCTCGACGAGGTTTCCTTCCTCGATGAAATATCCGAGCGCACGGGCTGCGGTCTCTTACTGGACATCAACAACGTCTTTGTCTCGACAGCCAATCATGGATGGGATCCGGGCGATTACCTCCAGCGCTTCCCGCTGCACAAGGTCGGCGAGATACATCTCGCGGGTCATGAGAGGATCGTTGGCGCCGCTGGCGAAGCTTTCCTGCTCGACAGCCATGGCGATGCCGTTTCTGAGGCTGTCTGGTCGCTTTACGCAGACGTGATCGCGGCGGGCGGCCCCAAGCCGACCCTGATCGAGCGGGACAACCACGTTCCCGACTTCTCCGTGATCGCCAAGGAGGTCGAGCGCGCAGCGGCCGTGCTCAGCGCAGTCCGCGGCTGGTCATCGCCATGCTAGCCGTCGCGGATCTCGCTCAGGCGGTGCGCGCGGCGAGCCTTGGGCTACCGGCTTCCGACCACTTGTCCAGCGGCTTGGCCATCCACCGCGCCAACCATTTTCATGGCCTGTCTGCTGCCCTGGCGGTTGCCTTCCCGGTCACGCGACAGATCGTGGGCGAGGCGTTCTTCGACGCCATGGCGCAGTTTTACATAAGCCAAAACCCACCTCAGTCGCGGATCATCGCCCAGTATGGCGACACTCTAAGCGACTTTATCGCGGACTTTCCGCCGGCCGGCGAAGTCCCCTATCTGGCCGATGTCGCCCGCCTCGAATATCGCAGGATCGCCGCCTACCACGCCGCAGATGCGAGGCCTCTCAGCCTGGGCGATGCAGGGGGGCTCGAAGGGGTCCTGCAGCGGCGCTTTACCCTGGCGCCTGCCACCAGCATCGTAGCGTCGACGTATCCCATACAGTCGATCTGGCTAGCCAACCGGCCGGGCGAAGACCCGGTTGTTGACGACTGGTCGCCTGAAACTGTGCTGGTCACGCGACGTGCCGGCCATGTGACCCACACGCGTCTCGACGCGTTCGACTTGGCCCTGATAGGCGCCATCGAACAATGCAGCGCCCTGGCCGATGCCCTCGACGCGGTCGGGCCCGATGGGCTCGAGACGCGGGCCGCTGAAGCGTTTGCCCGCCTCGTCGCGGCCGACGCCCTCGTTTCAATCGATCCCCAATAGTCCAGGAGACGGATACTATGCCCACCCAAACCTTGAAGAACCTCGCCCAGGATCTTGCTGACGGCATTTATAATGTCAGCGACCGTATGCCCCGTAGCCTTGTTCAACTTGGATTGCGTTGGGGCCTGGCTGGCGTGTTCTGGACGTCGGCCAGAACCAAGGTCGAAGGCGTGATGACCATCTCGGACAACACGTATTTCCTGTTTTCTGACGAATACAAGGTGCCCCTTCTTCCTTCCGACTTGGCGGCGACGCTGGCCACCTATTCAGAGCACGCCTTCGCGATTCTCCTCTTTTTGGGGCTCGCTTCGCGTCTCTCGGCGCTCGGGGTGTTCGCAATGACCCTGGTGATCCAGCTCTTCGTCTACCCGGACGCCCTGGTCGGCGTGCATTTGGGTTGGTTTGCCATGGCTCTGGCGATCGCGACCTACGGACCGGGCAAGATCTCGCTTGATCACATCGTCCACGGGAAGGTGGCGCGATGAATGCGTCAGATCCCGTTCGCCGACACCTGCTGACCTTGGGATTGTTTTCCGCAGGCGCGGCATTGGCTGCCGTTGGAGAATCCCACGCGGCGCCTGCACGGAAAGTTCAGCCTACGACGGGTTTGATCGTAGCCCAGGCCGGCAAGCCTGCCGTACCAGGCGGCTTCACCGACAAGACGGGTAGAAGCCGAAGCCTCAAGGACTATCGGGGTCGTGTCGTGCTCTTGAATCTATGGTCGACCTGGTGCGCGCCCTGTCGTCTCGAAATGCCGGCGCTTGACCGTCTGGCGGCAGCCTATCCGTCCGATTTGGCAGTCTTGCCTGTGTCCTTCGACGGGAAGGGCTGGGATGCTGTCGACGACTTTTGGCGGTCGGGCTTTCCGCATCTGACGCCCTATCTGGCCGACGATCGGCTTTTGGCGGAAGGCTATGGCGCCCTGGGCTTTCCTTTTAGCGTCGTTCTAGATCGCCAGGGTCGAGAGTTGGCTCGGCTGCCGAGAGCGGCTGAGTGGGACCGTGGGGCACCACGCGACCTGATCGCCAAGGCTGTATCCGCCAAGGCCTGATGGTCTCTTCGCTCGCTTTCCAAGGTCCAGCCGTCCACGCGTTCAGTTGGACAGACGGTTGGATCTTAGTCTGTCCACGGGCAGATCGACGAAGGCTCTGACCTTGGCTGACGCGCGACGGCCTTCTGGGTGCACCACGTGGATAGGCAAAGGTTCTTTCTCAAAGTCGGAGAGAAGCGTCTGGAGGGCGCCGGTCTGCAACTCAGCGCCAACCTGGTAAGACAGTACGCGCGTGAGAACCCTACGGCTGCGCGCCGCCTCGATTGCGCACGGGTTGCTATGACAGAACAGCCGCGGCTCGACAGTGACGGACTGTTTCCTGCCTTTTTCCCACATCGCCAGTCGAGATTGGCCCAAGCGCTGGTCGCCGCAACGATACGATGGTCGCGCAGCTCAGAGAGGTCTGAAGGCGCGCCATGCTGGTCGAAATAGGCCGGTGAACCACAGATAATGCGCCCCAAGGCTCTCCCCTAGAAGCGCCACAGCTCGCGTCACAGCGGGCGCGCTCATACTGAGTTGTCGCTGCGCCTCGGCAAAGTCGCCGCATTCTGCGACTTTCACAAAGACCTGCATCGCCTGTAGGCACGCAATTGGCATCGTCCCTACTCGCTCAATCTTGGAGGCCAAGCTAAAGTTTAAGGTCACTCCCGTTATCCGTGGAGTTGCGGCCGGCCAACCAAATCAGCAGGACGGGGTCTTGCCCTAATGGGCCAGGACAGTTCTGAGGAACGCGGGGCGCGCCTCCATCGAGATTTCGCGCATCGCCAACCGCAGCGCTTCGGCTTCGATCAAATCGAGCTTGAGGTCCATCAAGCCGACTCTCCGAGCCTTCTGACGGCAAAAGCCGACCGCGACAGGACTGAACGACCTGACTGCACAGGCAAAGTCGATGGCCGCGCCAGTCAAAACACCAAGGCCACGCCCCGCCCAGGCCGTGTCGATCTCCGCACCGCTGAGGTCTCCGTCGCGGGCCTAAGCCTCGGCCTGTTCTCGCAACTAGTGGTCAAAATCTAACGCTTGAGTTCCGGCGGTCCTGCGGCGTGGCTGTCGATCGAACGTCCGCTTCACGCCCCGACCCCAACGGTGAGAATCGACCCGTTGCAGAAATCCGGCGGGTCCGCTCTGCGACGCACGGCGTCTCGTCGGATCAACGCTGTTGGCGCTCCACGGGCAGCACGGCCATCAGGGCGCGCGTGAAACCGACCGGCGCGACGGTCAGGTGGTCCTCGTCGGCGAGCACTGCCGATCGGATGTTCAGGTTCGGATAGTTTCGCGCCTCCAGAACGCGCTCGAACGTCCGCATGTCGCCGACCATGTCGGTCTCCGCGTTGTTGCGCGGGCTGGGGCCGGGCGTCTCGAAGGCGCCGATGTACATGAAGACGGTCGCGGGCAGATCGCGGTGATCGACGGCATAGGCCGCCTCCATCCGCATGATGTGGCGTCGATCGTACCAGAAGGACGGACTGCCCAGCACATAGGCGTCGAACAGCGTCGGGTCCGAGAACATGATTTGGGCCCCCAGCAGACCGCCGTAGGAATGGCCCAGAAGCACGCGGCGGGCCGGCTCGGCGCGGAAGCGATGCTCAATGAACGGGATGGCCTGGGTCTTCAGATAGGTCTGATAGGCGGCCCCTCCGCCCTGAACCAGGCCGCGTGCGGATCGTGGACCGTTGGCGGTGGGTGTATAGTCCCGACTTCGGCTGACGCGGCCGTCCTCGCCCTTGGCATAGGACAGGCCGACCAGAATAAACTCCTCGATCACCGGCCCTTCCAGGTTCACGCGCCGGGCGACCTGGCGGATGATCGGGAAGGCGTAGTCCGCGTCGGTGACATAGAGCACCGGATAGCGGCGGTCCGGGTTGGTCTCGTAGCTGGCGGGCAGGCTGACAAAGACCTCATAGTCACGCGCCGACACGGGGTCGGGCACGGACCAGACTTGGGTGCCTTTCAGCACATAGGGCGCGCCTTGGGCTTGCTCGACGTCCGCTTGTGACTGGGCGTCGGCGCTTTCCGTGCAGGCTGAAGCGAGGACTGCCGTTAGGAAGATGACCGCCAAACCAAGAATTTTCATGTGCGACTCCATGAGGCTTGGCCGCAGCAGGCCAGAACCCGGCCGTGGCGAAACCCCGCTTGATGTCAAACCTCAAATGTCGGGTATCCACCGAGGCTGTGTAAAAACGCTGAAGCGGCATTTTCCCTTAGAACAATCGTCCACCGCAAGAGCCCGCGCAGCACGAACGTTTCTGTATGAGGCGAAAAACCACCTTCTAGCGGAAGGAATTGCCCGAAAATTTCTCAGGCCCGGCGTTTTTACACAGCCTGCACCCATCTCACCCGTTGGGAATGTCCGCTCATGACGATGCGGCGATCGCAATCCTCGGTCCCGCTGTTCCATGGCCGCGTGGGTGCCAAGCGTCAGATTCTATCCACTAGTAGCCGCCACAGCCACCCAGTAGGGCCAAGTTTAGCTGGCCCAGAAACGATGGGGAAAGGGCTGGCTTTCTCAAGATCTCAACTCGTGGAATCTGACTGAAGTTATGGACGGGAGCGCCCAGCGCCACTGCCGCCAAGAAAAGGACGTGTCCTCTGCTGGGGGTGGCGCTGGGCCTCTACCTGGCGGGCCCCTCGCGGTGGGGTGGCAAGAGGGGGCGAGCTAACCGGGGATTGGGGGACGGCTAGCTCGCGCATGGACCAGGCAAAGCCGAAAACGGACACCGCCCGGAATGGGCGTCTCCCGTTAGCCGTTGCGACTAGAGGCTGTCGGGGGTCTTGCTCTTGATGGTCGGCCAGTTTTCTTCAGCCTTGGCCAGATTGCCCGGAATGTCGCGATTCCAGGCCACGGAGACGTCCTGGTTCACGTTGAGATAGAGCTTGCCGTCGACGATCTTCCAGACCATCGGATCGCCATCCAGCTTCTTCTCCAGGGCAACGCCCATTGCGCAGAAACCGCCATACTGTGGCGCATAAGCAGCCGGCTTGGCCTTGAAAGCGGCGCGGTTGGCGGCCGATGCGAAGTGGTAGGTCGCGCCTTGGTACTTGGCCGAATAGCGGGCGTCGCCGACCATGGGCGTACCGCCTGTAAAGTAGGCGACGGCATCATAGCCATGCAGAGCCAGGTTGGCTTCGTTAGTATTTACGGACGATGTCGAGGTGGGAACGACGGCGAAAGCCGGCGTGGTCAGAACAGGGGTGAAGACCAGCAGGCTGAGGGCGCCCGCAGCGGCGCGAAGTGCTTTCATGGACATTTTGAACATCTCCTGAAAATTCTTTCGAGCAGCATCCTCGGAAACGCGCGATCAGAATTTTGATTTCGACCAGGGCAGTTCCTGGCCTGAGATGAACCTAAATCCCCGCCTTTGATTTCTTAATACTTGAAATTTGCAATGGATTGTTCCGGCCTTCGGATCAATTCCCCGACCTGAGAGCCCTGGCCGACCTGCGCCATAGCGGGTCGGAGTTTGATGACGACGGGCTTGAGCAGCTTGGCACCCTTTTGCGGAGCCGGCGTCGCCCAGCAGAGCAAGACGTCGCCCGCAGCATAGTCAGCGACGGTTGATGATTGCACTCTGCTGTCACGACGTCGGCGCATCGTCATCATTGTGTAGATGCGCAGAACAGGTACGCTCAGGCGCTAGGTCCTGTTGACGAAGTGGATTCCCAAATCAGTTGATCGCTGATTCAAGGCTGCTCTTTGAGGAGAGCGGCTTTGGTTCGTGGGTTGATGTCGGATGAGGAGTGGGAGTTCTTCGCGCCGTTCGTGATCGAGAGGGGACCGCGGCGCGGCCAGCGGCCCGGGGATCATCGCCTGGTGCTTGATGGCGTGTTCTGGATCGCGCGGACGGGCTCGCCCTGGCGCGATCTGCATGACCATTTCGGTAAGTGGAGTTCAGTCTACCGGCAGTTCCCGCGTTGGACGCTGTCTGGCTTGTGGGATGTGCTGCTGGCGGCCCTCAATGAAAGCGGTGAGGGTCAGGACAGCGTCCAGATGATCGACTCGACGATCGTGCGCGCTCACCAACATGCCGCCGGCGCCCAAAAAAAGCGGCAGGCCCTCGGGGTGAAGGTTTTGGCCGCTCGCGCGGTGGCTTCTCGACCAAGATCCATCTGAGGATCAACGGCCTGGGCCTGCCGGTCGCGGTTGTCCTGACCGGTGGTGAGGTCTCCGACGTCAAGGGATACGCGCCGGTCATGGCGGAGCCGGGGCCCGAGCCCAAGGAGCTCATGGGCGACAAGGGCTACGACGTTGACGCCATCCTCGCAGACCTGGAGCAGCGCGGCATCGCCGCCGTCATCCCGCCCAGACGCAATCGCAAGGTCCAGCGGCCCATCGACGGCCACCTCTACGCTCTCAGAAATCTTGTCGAGCGATGCTTCTCAAAGCTCAAACACAGCCGCAGACTGGCCACCCGATACGACAAGACCGCAGACAGCTACATCGGCTTCATACTGGTCGCCTCAGCCCGACTGTGGGTCAGGCACTTCGTCAACAGGGCCTAGTCGCCTGGGCGTACCTGTTGCCAGCAAACTCAGACTCTCGGAAATCGTGGCATCTTTGTTGGCATGGAGCATGATCGCTAGCTCAGATACTTCGCCTCCCAGCCATCCTGCTTCAAGTATTCGACCAAGCTATCGGGCCCAGCCATGTGGTAGATCCCGACAATTACGAAAGATGGTTTAGCTTCCTTCTGCATCTCAGTGAAGTGCGGGAGCCAGTTGGTGTTTCGCCCCACGACGTGCTTTGCGTAGAGACTTGGCTGCGAACGCTTCATTTCGGCAACGAATTCAGTGGCAGGATCGCGGTTTCCATTGGCCCATGCGCCATAGATGCGCTCGCTTTCCGCCGTTCCGGATATGATTTGCTTAACAGTATACTGGAGGAACTGGACGTCCTCCTCTTTCGACATTTCCCCCATGAATGTGATCACATCATCCTGGGCGTCGAATTCGCTTGCATGCCGAATTTTGTCTGAACTGATTTTCGAAAGCAAAACCCGCTCGGCTGTTCCCTGCTCCTTTAGGCCCTTTTCTTTGAAGTAGGCCGACTCGATTTGGCTCGCTGCCAGCCAGGGTCTCATGGGCTCAAGCGAGTCCAAGGGGACTTTCGCTATCTCCGCAGCCTTCCTGACATCCGCGTAGTCAGGGCCAGACAGCGATCCGCTCAGCGGACTCTCGAGGTTGAGGCCGTACTTTCGAACGAGCGTGTTGGGGTTGCCCCGCCAGACACTCCTGGTTTCCGTCCAGATGGCGCCGCAGGACCCAATCAGGTTTTCAATTCGCGTGTCGCTCCAGGCGGTAGGGCGTGGCGGCGTTTGCGCCGTAAGATACACAACCTGCCCAGACTTCCTTAACGCCCAAAGCGGCCACGGGGCTTGTGATCCAGGCTGCAATTCTTCCGCCAATGCCAAGCTGTTTTGAAGAGCGCTGAAAGAGAGCGGCGCTGCGAGGGCCCCCACAAGGATCTGTCGCCTCGATGATGTTCCGACTGTGGTCGCAGGCTTCTTATTGTTTGTCATGGTCGTAAGGCCTCGTTGCATGGGGGAAACGGCCGCTCTCTTCGATTTCGATTTCGATTTCGCTAGGAGTGGTCCTGAATCCGGTGATCAAGGCACCGCCTTCAACGCGAAAAGAACTTAGCGTGCTCAGCTGCTGAAGACCGTTTCAATTAGCGAAATACACTGTTTCGCGGGCCGGCGGTCGAGGGCTGACCGGGGAGGCTGCTGCTACTAGGGCGACAACCTCCCCATTGGCGTCTGTACACTTAGTTTCAAAGTCCCGGATGGACTGATGTTTTCAGGCCTTAAGTCCAAGCGGAGCCCTCTAACAGTCATAACCTAACCAGCGTCACGCCGACTAAATCGAATAGCGGACACTGTTTTCGCCACGCTGTTCTTCGAGAAGCCAGAACAGCAGGTTGTCCGAAAACAGATCGGTTCGGGTCAGTCCCAGATGGTCCTGCTCGGTGAACAACACGCTGCGAAAGCGTAGCGGAGACTGGATCCGCGGTGTCCAGGTGGAGGGCGTTCGGTGGTCGAGCAGGGCGCTGGACCGGGTGACCGCGCCATCGCCGGGCGCAGAGCTGACCACGGTTAGGCGCTTGCGTTGTGCATCATATCGATAACGCTCTGGCGTGGGCACGGCATCGCCGGCGACCAGGAAGGGTTCGAAGCCGATCGGTGCTAACTGGGCACTGTCGAGCGCCGTGTGGAACTTCTGGGCCCGTTTAAGACTCACCTCCAGATGGTCAAGGGCCAGATGCCGACGACGATCTGGATCTGAAACTTCTGGAAGTAAGCGTTCGAGCACCGGAGCTTGGTCCGGATCTGCAATGCCCCAGCCCCGGTCAATCCAGGTCTTTGCTTCAAAAAGACGCTGGCCGTCGACCCCCTCAATAGCGGGCGACCAGGGTCGTGGAAGCAACTGGTAGACCGAAGGGAATGAACCGAGGACCGAGGGAGGATATCTGGGAGCAACAGGGCGTCCGAAGTCCTGGCCCTCGAGCAGAAGCCGCATCGTTTCGCCGCTGCCTCCATTGGGGGGCGCGACCAGAATTGCGCGATCAACATAGGCCGCGCCGGCCCAGTCCAAAGTTGGACCCGCTCCGAGTGTATCCAGCGGCTGGCCGCCATAGCGCATGAAGTATCGGAACATAACCGCCCCCATCGAGTGGGCGACGACGTCAAAGCGGATTGACTCCGGCGCGACGTCGTAACCGTGATATTCTCGATAGCCGTCCGCGACGACTAGCCGCCTTTCATCCATGAATTGCTTTAGGGCCAACGCTGTTTCGGCGTTGTCGCGTCGCCAGTCATAAGGAAACTGGAAGCAGCTGATGTGACCCGGGCCATAGTCGAGGCCCTTGGGGTGCAGGGTTTCATCGCGGTAGCCAGCCGCGCCGAGTGTGGACAGAATCTGGGCGTACTGCCGAAGTTGAAATGGCACACCCAGGAGTCTTACGCGGACGCGGTCCAGCACGGCGTCTGGACGCAAGTCGGCCAAGTCCGGGCCCAACGATTGACGGTGGAATGGAAAGGCCAACCTGCTGACGTTGGCCTTGTCTGACGAGTTGGGGGAGATGCCATCGAATGCCCCCCAGACGGTCTCTCCCGACGCGCCATCGACCAGGCGTGTGCCGAGAATTCCGGGAATGACGATGACCGGGTTCTGATCAGGAAAGTGCTCCTGAGCGGCTCGGTTGTAGAGAATTTTCAGACGATCACTGCCGGCGCGCGCCGTCGCAGGCAAGGCGGCAAGTCCGGCGATAGCCGTTGCGGACGCAAAAAATTGTCGACGCGAGTGGAGCATGGGCATTCTTTGTCTCGCGGCTTTGAGGATCCAAGACGGCTTGGACTGCTAGGCGGGTGGGTCGGGCTTCGCTCCAGTCAACCCAGCATTCGGGCGGTGCTGATCGTCGAACTGCACAATCGGCGTCTGAGCGCGCCGTCGCAAGCGCGCCTCTGCGGAAGACTGAATTGCCATGAGTGGTGGTTCTCAAGTCAGGTCTGCTGCGCCCAAATCCAGGCTTAGCCCCACGTTCCTATTGGAGCGGTCACGCCCGATCGCGGGTCAGTAACGGAATAGCTATCATGCGCCGCATTGTTGTCACGGGCCTTGGTTTAGTCACCCCCCTGGGGGTCGGTGTCGAAACGGTCTGGGAGCGCCTGCTTGCCGGAGAGTCCGGCCTGCGGCGTCTTGCACCTGAGGTGGCTCCCGACATTGCTGCCCAGGTCGTGGCGCCGGTACCCGAGGGGCAAGGCTTTGGAGAGTTCAACCTGGAAAAGGTCGTCTCGTCCAAGGACCAGAAGAAGATGGATCGCTTCATCCCGTTCGCGCTTGCGGCGGCGGAGGAGGCCCTCGCTCAGGCGGGTTGGTCGCCTCAGGACGAGGCGGGCCGTCAGAGCACAGCAACGATTGTTGGATCAGGTATTGGCGGGTTCCCCGCTCTGGCCCAGGCGGTGCGGACCACCGACGCCCGTGGGGCGCGCCGACTCTCACCTTTTACGGTGCCTTCGTTTCTGGCCAACCTGGCCGCCGGCTGGGTCAGCATCCGCCATGGATTTACCGGGCCGATCGGCGCGCCGGTGACCGCCTGCGCGGCAGGCGTGCAGGCGATCGGTGATGCTGCCCGCCTTATCCGGAATTACGAAGCCGACATCGCCGTTTGCGGCGGAACCGAAGCGGCGATCCACCATGTCAGCCTGGGTGGCTTTGCTGCCTCTCGGGCCCTGTCGAGCGCCTATAACGACACGCCTGAACACGCCTCCCGGCCCTTCGATGCCGACCGCGACGGCTTTGTGATGGGCGAAGGCGCTGGCATTCTGGTGATTGAAGCGCTGGACCATGCGCTGGCTCGCGGGGCCCAGCCGCTCGCAGAGCTTGTCGGATATGGCACCAGCGCTGACGCCTATCATCTTACCGCAGGGCCCGCAGACGGGGCGGGCGCCCAACGAGCCATGATGGCCGCCTTGAAGCAGGCCGGGGTTTCCGCCAGCCAGGTGGGTCACATCAACGCTCATGCAACCTCGACGCCGGTCGGTGATGCCGGCGAGCTGGCAGCCATTCGGGCCATTTTCGGCGTCGAGGGCGGCCCAGCCATCAGCGCGACAAAGGCCTCGACGGGACATCTGTTGGGCGGCGCCGGGGGTATGGAGGCCGCCTTCACTGTCCTTGCCCTTTCCAGAGGTGTTTTGCCGCCGACCCTGAACCTGAAGTCTCGAGACCCGTTGGCCGAAGGTCTTGATATCGTCACCACGGCTCGCGAGGCGCAGGTCGACCTGGCCTTGTCGAACGGGTTCGGCTTTGGCGGGGTCAATGCCAGTCTGCTCTTCCGTCGCTGGACGGGGGCTTAGGCGCAAATCGTCCGGTCGAGCGGATAGCGCCAAAGAGGCTAGATCCCGCACTTCCCGGTCCAGTCCGATCATAGCGAGCGTGAATTCGCCACAGATCTGGCTCGGTGACCATGTCGGTGCGGCCCCGTTGCCGGCGACCAAGCTGCCGCTCCCCCTGAAGGGGCCGCGGCAAGCCTGTTTGCCTGTGTCCGGCTTAAGTTTTGGACTGCGCGTCCCAGTAGGCGCAGTCGGTAAAGACCCGGCTGATGTCGCCCTTCCACGCACCGTGGTACAGTTCCAGCAGCTTGTCGGCCCGCGTGCGACCGCTGTCGGCGATCTCTTCGAGTTCGCCCATATAGATCGTCTCGTCCAGGAACCCGCCGTTCATGTGGGCCCGGCCCTTGAGGCCCGACTTGGCGATGGCGACGAAGTCCTTGGCCACATCCTGGGCAGTGCGCCCGGCGATCGGCGCCTGCAGACCCAGAACCGGCACGTCGCGGCGCAGCTGGGCGCGCTCCTCAGCCGTCCAGTCCTTGCAGAGGTCCCAGGCGGCGGCCAGGGCGGCGTCGTCATAGAACACGCCGGTCCACAGGGCCGGCAGGGCGCACAGGCTGCTCCAGGGTCCGGCGTCGGCGCCGCGCATTTCCAGATAGGTCTTCAGGCGCACTTCCGGAAACAGGGTGGTGGTGTGGTCAGCCCAGTCCTTGATCGAGGCGCGCTCGCCCGGCAGCTCATCGATCTTGCCGTCGATGAAGTCGCGGAAATTGCGACCGGCCAGATCGATATAACGGTCGCCGCGCTTGGCGAAATACATCGGCACGTCCAGGGCGTAGCGGGCGTAGCGCTCGAAATCGAAACCGTCTTCGAACACGAAATCCAGCAGGCCGGTGCGGTCGGCGTCGGTGTCTGTCCAGACATTGGCCCGGCTGGAGAGGAAGCCGTTGGGCTTGCCTTCCGTGAACGGAGAATTGGCGAACAGCGCCGTGACGATCGGCTGCAGGGCCAGGCTCATGCGGAACTTGGCGACCATGTCGGCTTCGGACGAGAAGTCGAGATTGGCCTGCACGGTGCAGGTGCGCAGCATCATGTCGAGGCCCAGGCCGCCGACCTTGGGCATGTAGTTGCGCATGATGACGTAACGCCCCTTGGGCATCACCGGCACCTCTTCGCGCTTCCACACCGGCGAGAAGCCCAGGCCCATGAAACCCAGGCCCAGCTCGTCGGCGACGGTCTTGACCTCGTCCAGATGCTGGCCGGTCTCTTCGCAGATGTCGTGCATGGTCAGCAGCGGCGCGCCGGAAAGCTCGAACTGACCGCCGGGCTCCAGGCTGACATTGGCGCCGTTGCGCTCCAGCCCGATGATGACTTCGCCTTCCATGACCGGCTTCCAGCCAAAGCGCTGCAGGCCGACCAGCAGGGCGTGGACGCCGGTGTCGCCGTAATAGGGCACGGGCGCGTGCGAGCCGAGATAGAAGCCGAACTTCTCGTGTTCGGCCCCGACCCGGAAGGCCTCCTTGGGCTTGGAGCCCGAGGCGAAATAGGCGGTCAGATCGTCGAGCGTCAGCGGACGCTCTTGCAGGCTAGCGGTGTCGGCCATGCACGGCGTCCTCATAAATCTGTGTGGGTCGGCTGCGTCGAGCAGTCGGCGTGGGGCGCGAGGCGGCACTTATCCAAAAGGCTTCCAGACCGCGCACCAGCCTGCAGGGTCTGGATCAAGGCTACGTCCCCACGTCGGAGGGCACGTATTTCTCGCGCATCGTGACCAGTTCCTCGGCCAGGGTCGGGTGAACCGCGCAAGTGGAGTCCCACTGAGGCTTGGTGACGCCCATCTTCAGCGCGATCGCCGCCATCTGGATGATCTCCGGGGAGTCAGGTCCAACAACGTGGACGCCCACAATCCGCTCGTCATCCTGCCTGACGACGAGCTTGACGAGGCACCGCTCCTGGCCGCCGTAAAAGGTGGCCTTCATCGGCCGGAAGACGGAACGATAGATGTCGACCTTGCCAAACGCCTGACGGGCTTGCGCTTCGCTCATGCCGACCGAGCCGACCGGCGGCTGTGAAAAGACGGCCGAGGCGACCATGTCATGATCAAAGCTGGTGGGGTTGTCGTAGAACTCGGTCTGGGCAAAGGCGGCCCCCTCTCGGATCGCCACGGGCGTCAGATTGATCCGGTTGGTGACGTCGCCGACAGCCCAAATGCTGTCGATGTTCGTCTTGGAGAAGGCGTCAACGGCGATCGCGCCCTTGTCATTCAGGCCCACACCGGCCTTCTCCAGACCGAGGCCCCGCGTATAGGGCTCGCGGCCGGTTGCGAACATCACCGCGCCTGTTTCGAAGGTCAGGTCATTGCTCAGGGTGCTCAGCAGATGGCCGTCGTCCATCTGTTTGATGCTCGTGTGCGAGCAGCCCAGGACGACCTTGATCCCGCGCTTTTCCAGTTCGTCGGCCAGGTGCATGCGCACGTCGTCGTCAAAGCCGCGCAGAATGTTGGCACCGCGATAGAGGAGCGTTGTCTCGACGCCCAGGCCGTTGAAGATTCCGGCAAATTCGACGGCAATGTAGCCGCCGCCCACCACCAGTATGCTCTTGGGCAGGCTCGGCAGATGGAAGGCCTCGTCCGACGTGATCCCAAGTTCCGCGCCCGGGAACTCAGGACGCACGGGGCGACCGCCCGTTGCGACCAGGATCCTGCGGGCGGTGTAGGTCCCGGCGTCGTCACTGCCGGTCTTGGGCAGGACCTCGACGGTGTGGGCGTCAACGATCTGCCCGCGACCGTGCAGGAGCTTGGCTCCGGCCTTCTGGAGGTTGGTGACATAGACGCCTGACAGCCGGGCGATCTCGACGTCCTTGTCCTGCAGGAACCTTGTCCATTCGAAGCGCGCATCGCCGATCGTCCAGCCATAGCCGGCCGCAGTCTTCAGCTGGCTAGAGACCTCACTGGCATAGACCATGAACTTTTTGGGAATGCATCCGCGCACGACGCAGGTTCCACCCACCCGGTACTCTTCGGCCACGGCGACCTTGGCGCCGCTCATCGCCGCCACACGTGCTGCGCGCACACCGCCTGAACCGGCACCGATCACAAACAGGTCGAAGTCGTAGTCAGCCATTGAGCACCTGTTCGTCAGAGTCCGTGTTGAATTCCGCGTCCACCGTCAAAACCTGAGGCAGGGCGTGCCACGCCGCGTCGGGACGGGGCATCCGCATGACATGGCGGATATGGTCCGCGTTCGAGTGCGAAGTCAGCATTTCCAGGAGCGCGAAGGCGACCTCGATGGCCGTTCCGGGGCCGGTTGAGGTAATCAGTGCGCCGTCAATGACCAGCGGGCGATCGACGAACGTCGCGCCATAGGATTCAAGCTGAGCTTTTCGCTTTCCGCCAACCTGATGATAGGTCGTCGCGCGCCGGCCTTGCAGGATACCCGCCGCGCCGAGCGCGAGTGCCGCCACACAGGCCGAGGCGATCGGCTTGCCCGCCGCTTCGAAGTTACGGATCACCTCCGAAAAGTCATGCGACAATGCGTCGTCGTAAAAGCCGGCACCTTCAAAGCCGCCAGGAATGGCCAGGGCGTCAAAGGTGGCAAGATCGAGATCTTGGACGTTCTGGTCGGGGACTACCGAAAAGCCGAACGTGGCCCGAAGCATCGGGCGAAGACCAGCCGAAACGAGGTCGATCGGTTCTTCGCCATCGATGTTGGCCCAGCCCAGTACGTCGGTAAAGCCAGCCGCTTCCAGCGGCTCGAAACCATCTGCCAAAAGTAACAAGACCTTCTTGGCCATGCTCGATCCCTGACGAAATGTCGCCGGACCCTGGCGAAAATCGCCCGGCCGCTCCGCGAACGTGATGCGCTGTCAACCTTGACAGCTGGACCAGTGTCCGGATCGGCGGCGCTCAGCGCCATCCTGCTTTTGCGCAATAGTGCCTTTCGTCAGGCGGAGTGTAAGCGGCCACAAGGCGAGCCCCCGCGCAAACGCCGACCTTGTGGGCGGTAGCGTTACGCAGCACATTCACACGCTCAATCCCTTGAGGGCCGGCTAAACGTCCAAGACAAGCGGCCCGGGCACATCACCGCCATCGTGCTTGGGCGCCGCACTGCAGATCAGGGCCTCACCATCTTCATAATGGGCAGTGGGGCTGTTCTCGTAGCCGACCGCGCCGCTGAGCAGCTTAACTGCGCAGACGCCGCACGAACCCGATCGGCAACTATGCAAGGGAGAAAGGCCCTCGCGCTCGGCAAGCTCAAGAAGCGTTCCATCCCCCGGCCGCCAGGTCGCGTGCTTACCGCTGGCGCGGAACTCCACCTCCACGGCCGGTCCACCGCCTTCAGTGGCCGCGTTTGGTGCTGCTTTCCGGCCTGTTGCGCTCACGGTCGTCTCAGCGGCCTTGGGCTTTATTGCAGCCGGACCAAAGGTTTCTGAGTGGATGCGCTCGGGACGAACGCCCATCCCCAACAGACCCTGCGACAGGGCGCTCATGAATGGCGGCGGTCCGCAAAGGTAGAACTCGTAGTCGTCGAAAGGCAGCCTGGCCTTCAGGAGGGCCAGGTCCACCCAACCGGCTACGTCGTGGTCGCGCCCCAAGACATCGTTCGGCAAGGGCTCATTATAGGCCGTGACCATCGTGAGGTTGCTATGCCTTGCGCATTTGTCGAGCATGTGGTGGCGGAAGGCATGGTCAAGGCTGTTGCGCGCACCGTGGAAAAACCACAGGCGCTGCTGTGAACGGCTGCGGCCGTTATTGACGAGGATCCGATTGATCATCGCGATCATCGGCGTAACCCCGATACCCGCGGAAAGCAGGACCGCCGGTCGCGGCGCAGCTTCGTCAAAGACAAACTCGCCACGTGGTGGGAGGAGCTCGACGACGTCACCAACGCTCAGCTGATGGACGGCCTCTGAAAAACGGCCCTGTCGCTTGACGCTTATGCGGTAGCTTGAGCCATTGGCGGCGTCTGAAACTGTATAGGGGCGCAATTCCAGCGCGCCGTTCACTGTCAAGCGCACAAAGATGTGCTGCCCAGCCTTGTGGACGGGCACGCTGCCTCCATCCATCGGCTTCAGAACCAGAGACCGTACCGTCTCGGTTTCGGGCTCGGCCCATGCGACGCGAAAAGCACGAAATTCGCCCTTGCCCCAGGCGCCGGGCTCGGTGGCCTCCCAAGATCCAGTCTTATCCAAATAGGGTGATGCCTCAACGTCTCCGATCGCACGGATCGACAGGCTGGCGGCAACCTTCACGGTCTCCAGAACGGTAAACTGCAAGAGCCGCTCGGCCCCAGCGAAGCCCGCCACCTCGGGCCCGTCCCAGATGATCTCGGCCTTCGCCGAGATGTGCCAAAGATCACCGGTCGAAAAATCGGGGAAGACAAGTCCGACACGCGGTTCGACGAGGATGTTGCCCAGGGTGTTGAACAGGAAATTCCCCAGGAAATCCGGGATGGTGAGCACATCACCCTGAACCCTGACAAAGCCAGGTTTGCCGCCCCGATGGGAAACATCGACACCGTTGACTGGATCTAGCGCGGCCTTGTCGGTGTGGGTTGAGGCGATGAAGAACGTGTCCGCCTGGGCTACGAGCAACGCGGCCTCTTGGGACAGCCCTGGGGTTCGCTTGGGGGGAGCGTGCTGGCCCAGCAGCATCTGGTCCACGCGCTCGAAATGACGCCCCTGGATGTACTGAGGGCAGTTACCAAAGCTCTGGTCCACAGCGACTGAAAAGCCCTCGGGCCCTCGGGCTGAAACCCGCCCGTTCACCCGGTTACGGCGTCGGGTGTGGAGTTCGATGCCTAGAAAGCCGACCGGTTGCCCTGCGGCCACGCCTTCGGCCGCGGGGTCCCCAGAGGAGAATGCCGCAGCCAGGGTAAGCGTTGCGGCGCTCGGAGACTGGACGAAGCCCGGCGCGCCGTCGAGCAGCGTCGCCCAGGGCTGGCCCGTGGCGTCACGAGATCCCAAGACGATGAACGGCAGCTGTTCGAAAAACGTCCGGTGCTGATCGGGCATCTGACCGCGGATGATTTTCCGGCCGGTCGCTTCAATCTTTGCCCGCACGCCCAGACGTTCCTGGAGCGCCTGCTCGCCCTCGTGGAAGGGGGAGCGGTCGTGGGGCCAACGGGTGGGATCGCCATGTGTCACTGAAACTTGCTCCAATGGCGGCACCAACGCGCCGGCCCCATCTGTAGATTAGCAGGGCATGCCGGTCGCCAGACAATCCAGGCGAAGGGCCTGGAACTCTTGCTGGGATAACGGCGCCAGGGTGTCGCACCGATCAACGCGGCTGAAGAAATTCAGCAGCTGTCGGCTTAGGCGGGTGATCATTTGACCAGACCGACCGGAGTGCTTTGCATCGGCACGAAGCCAGGAAGCGCCTCGACGCGGGCCAGCCAGGCCCCAACGTTCTTGTAGCTTTCCAGGGCCACGTTGCCCTCCGGCGCGTGTGCCACATAGGTGTAGGCCGCCACGTCGGCGATCGTGGGGCGGTCACCGGCCAGGAAGTCCGAACCTGCCAGCTCGCTATCCATGACCTGCAGAATGGTATGAGCGCGCGCGATGACTTCGGCGGCATTCAGACCCGCACCAAAGACGGTGATCAGTCGTGCAGCGGCCGGACCTGAAGCGATTTGGCCCGCAGCAATCGACAGCCAACGCTGCACCCTGGCGGCAGTCGCTGCATCTTTCGGGAGCCAGTCGGCACGATCGAACTTCTTGGCCAGATAGACGAGGATCGCATTGGAATCGGCAACGACGACGTCACCATCCTTCAGGACGGGAACCTGGCCCAGAGAATTGAGGGCGAGGAAGTCGGCCTGCTTGTGGGCGCCCTTGCGCAGGTCGACCTCGACGAACTCGGCGGTCTCGCCCAGCAGCGACAGAAAGAGTTCGACGCGGTGCGAGTGGCCCGAAAGCGGGAAACGATAGAATTGCATGGATGTTCTCCGGTTTGAAACTTACCCCTTCAACATGACGGCTGGCTTCCTGGTGCTGAACGGTCGAAATGCGGAAGAGCCGATTTCAATCTGCGTAATAAAGGCCGAAGTTCTGAGCCCGCCTTAGGCTCAAAGGATCTGGTAATTTTCCCCTGTGGCCTGGATGTCGCGATCACCACCTCGAGGGCCCCGTTGGAAGAACCAGCTACTTGGGGAAGGCGTCATTGCGCCTCGGTGTTCTGCGGTTCATCCGAACGTCTTGAAACGCTGACTTGTGGAAACCATGGCTAATCACCGACGGTGATAGGTCGCAGACTGGCCCCGTTGATTTCACGTTTGGGGGCCAGCTCCCGAAAGGAGCTGGTTGACGGTGGCGTTTTCCCGATGACCAAACCTCTGCCAGACATTGTGGGCCCCGATCTCAACATCCTTGTCTGTGGCCTGAACCCAGGCCTGACCGCTGCTGCTACGGGGCGGCATTTTGCCGGACGGGGTAACCGGTTCTGGAAGGTTCTCCACCTTTCCGGTTTCACACCAAGGCTGTTGCTCCCCGAGCAGGACCAGGAGCTCCTGGAATACGGCATAGGGCTGACATGCGTCGTCGACCGTCCGACTGCTGAGGCGAGCGAGGTTCAGGACGACGAGTTTATCCGCGGTGCTCAAGGCGTCGAGAGGCGCGTGCGAGAGCTGAAACCGCGATATGTGGCCTTCCTTGGAAAGGCTGCCTACGCCGCCATCTTGGGCAGTACGGCTTTCGATTGGGGCGAACAGACCCGCACGTTCGGAGGCTGCAAGGTCTGGCTGCTGCCCAATCCCAGCGGCCGCAATCGCGCCTTCAGCACGCTCCAGCTCGTGGCGGCCTATTCTGCGCTTCTCCGAGCTTGTTCGGGCAACAACGCACCCGTGTTCGGCCCGCAGCTGGACGGATCAGGCACGGTCGGATCTCATGCTCTGGACGGCACCGAGGCTGGTCGCCAAGACGGTGCTGGCGTGACGTTGATCTCAAGGTGCGGCCAAACGGGCCGCCATCCGGGGCAAGGCTCGATCTCTTTGGAGCCGTCAGATCGGGCGGATCCTAGTTAAATAGGCGGTTGGCCCTTAGCCGGTCCACGGCGAGATCTACAAAGGCACGCACCTTGGCTGAGGCCCGCCGACCTTCAGGATGAACCACGTGGATAGGCAACGGCTCTTCCTCGTAGTCGGCCAGAACGATCTGCAGGTCGCCATCGCGCAGTTCTGCGCCGATTTGGTAGGACAGGATGCGAGTTAGCCCCCACCCCGACCGAGCGGCATCGATAACGGCCTGGTTGCTGTTACAGAAAAGGCGAGGCTCGACCACGGTCGAAACCTTGCGCTCGCGACCAAACCGCCACTCTAGATTGGTCCACGCGCTCGTCGCCGCGACAATCCGATGTCCAGCCAGATCCTGGGGTACGCTAGGGGCCCCATGTTGCTCGAAGTATTTCGGAGAACCGCAGATCACCCGCCGCACCTGGCCAACGCGAATGGCCGCAAGGCCGGAGTCGCTGAGGTGGCCGATGCGCAGGGCCACATCGACGCCTTCTTCAACAAGATTGGTGACCCGGTCGAGAAACAGCGACTTGCCAACGACCTGACTGTTCTGTTCCAAGTACTCCTGCAGGATTGGCATGACGTACATCTGTCCAAACAGCACGGAAGCGGTGACTGTCAGGCTGCCCTTGGCCTCGCTGTAGGCACCCGACGCCACGGCGTCGGCCTCTTCGATGTATGAGAGAATTTTTTGGCAGTCGTCAAAGTAGCGCTGGCCGACTTCGGTCAGGCGCACCACGCGCGTCGTGCGTGTAAATAGCCGAGCCCCCAGCCCCTCTTCGAGAAGTGCTACAGCTCTCGTGACCGCCGGCGGGCTCATATTCAGCTGTCGAGCGGCTTCGGCAAATCCACCGCTTTCAGCGACCTTGACGAACACCTGCATAGCCAAGAGGCGTGCCACGTTTCATTTCCCCGCCGAATCTGATGGCAGAAGGCTTACCTATCAATTTTGCAAAGTCCATCTTGGGGTCACCCCGACAGGCGTACACGCGAGCCCGGGCCCTTTGCTTCAGTGCTGGGCTTTGATTGGGGGAACCAGACGGTCTGGCCTGGAGGCCACTGTTATCTCGAGCATGGCCAGTTCCAGAGCCCGGGCCTCGACAAGATCCAGCTCTTCGCGGTTGAGCCCCATGCGTAGCGCGCGGGCCCGGCTCGTGGCGATCGCGATCTCGCTGAAAGACCGCACGGCCAGGGCAAAGCCTATGGCCGCTGAGCATTTGACGTCGAAACTCCGGCCTGCCCACGCCGCATCGATTTCCGCGCCCGTCAAACCTGCCGAGCGGGCCTCTTGCTCAAGTTTGTCTCTAGTCTCGCAACAGACGCAGCGCGCCAACAAGGCGAGCGCCAGCTGGGCGTCCAGGCTCGAAGACAGGCTAATCCGCTTCATTGGGAAGGCTCACTTTCATCAGATGGAAACGACGATCCCGACGCCCCTTCAGGATGCTCATTGTTGAGCATCCTGGGGGCGCCGGGCGTCCGCCGGACCAGACCAGGAGGGGGGCGGGCGGTGACCTCGCGCTCCCCTATCGACCTTCCACAGGGAGGCAAGGGGGAAGGCCCGACCGGTCCGGCAAGAGGTTGCCGTTAGGCCTACTACAGGCTGTCGGGGGTCTTGCTCATGATCTCGGGCCAGTTTTCCTCGGCCTTGACGAGGTTGCCCGGAATGTCACGGCCCCAGGCGACGGACACGTCCTGATTGACGTTGAGGTAGAGCTTTTTGTCGACGATCTTCCAGACCATCGGGTCGCCGTCGAGCTTCTTTTCGAGGGCCACGCCCATGGCGCAGAAGCCACCATATTGCGGTGCATAGGTGGCCGGGCTGGCCTTGAACGTCTTCAGGCTCTGGGCCGAGGCGAAGTGATAGGTGGCGCCGTTGAACTTGGCCGAATAGCGGGCCTCGCCCAGGGTCGGCTTGCCGGCGCTGAAATAGGCGACCGGATCATAGCCGCGCAGGGCCAGATTGGCGGTGTCGGTGTTGACGGCCGACGTCGACGTGGGAACGACGGCGTGGGCCTGGGTCGTGAGGACGGGGGCAGCGATCATCAGGCTGACAGCGCCGATAATGGCGCGAGCGGCTTTATAGGACATTGTGGTCTCCGGTTGCGTCGGCCGGCGTTGGGCGCCGAGCCCCTTGGGACATCGTTGGGCATTGGCGGTGTGCCTCTGAACCCAACGCCAAGGTATGGGGCGGTAGGCGAGGGAATAAGCCTCGTTGTGCGCAATTGATTGTTTCATCCCGAGAGCATCCGGCGCCTCGCTGCATCTTGCCTCGTGGCTTGTCGCGTCCAGGAACCTGCCCCAAGTTTTGGGCTGACCTGGAAGATGAGACGCCTCGGCTATACGACAGCCGTAGTAAATGGACGCAGATCTTTCGACGTGACGGTCAAGACCGTTCCGCGTGCTGAAACTGATCATTGCCTACAAGGCGGATTATCCCGTCTCAGATTCTGGTGTCTGGTCATTGCAGGGTTCTGGCCGTCGCGGTCGCGCCCTTTGGCTTTCCTTTCGGCCCTCCGAAGCGCGGCCGTCCACTCCGATGCAAAGGTAGACATCCATGGCCCGCCCTCCGCTGCCGCCGTTTGATCGTGATGGCGCCATCCAAAAAGTGCGAATGGCGGAAGATGGCTGGAACTCCAGGAACCCGAACGCTGTCTCCCTTGCCTATACTGAGGACAGCGTCTGGCGGAACCGCGCCGAATTCCTGCAAGGTCGGGCGGCGATCGTCAGCTTCCTGACCGGCAAATGGCAGCGCGAGGCCGAGTATCGGCTCATCAAGGAGCTCTGGGCCTTCACCGACAACCGCATCGCCGTACGCTTTGCCTACGAATGGCAGGACGCGGCCGGTCAATGGTGGCGCTCCTACGGCAACGAGAACTGGGAGTTCGACGGCGAGGGGCTGATGCGCCTGCGGATCGCCAGCATCAACGATCTGGAGATCCAGGAGCAGGATCGGCTGTTCCGATGGCCGCAAGGCCGGCGTCCTGATGACCATCCAGGGCTATCTGATCTGGGTCTCTAATCCGCACTAGCAATGGAGGAAGTGACCCATGGGACATAGATTCATGGAGCTGGCTTTCACGCCAGGTGTCATCGCTGCGCAGGAGGCGCAAGGGAGCCGTCGTGGCTATGAGGGCTTCGACGCCGGCCCGGCCTTCAGCGACGCTCTGGGGTCCCAGGAAGACGCGTTCATCCTCGAGCGGGACAGTTTTTACCTCGCCACGGTCGGTGAGACCGGCTGGCCCTATGTCCAGCACCGAGGTGGGCCGATTGGGTTTCTGCAGCCCCTGGACGACCGCCGCCTTGTGTTCCCCGACTATCGCGGAAACCGGCAGTATATCAGCCTTGGCAACATCGATGCGGCATCGAAGGTTTGCCTCTTCCTGATGGATTACGAGCAGAAGGTTCGCCTGAAAATCTTTGGCCTGGCATCGGTCAGCTCAGAGCAGCCGGAAGGCTATCTCGACGCCCCGGACGCAACGCGCAGGCGTGTGGAGCGATATTGGACCATCCAGGTGCAGGGCTTCGATTGGAATTGCCCCCAGCACATTACCCGCCGCTTCCCGGAGCCGCGTGTGCATGAGCTGGTGAAGTCGCTTAGCGACCGCATTGCTGAGCTAGAGGCGGAAAGGTCAACCTAAACGCCGGACGATCGGCCGCGGACTGCGGCGTCCAGGCCTCTTTGTCCGAGATAGCCAGCTCAGCGATGCTCCTTGAGCCGGTCGCCAGCAGGCACCAAGAAGCGGTCTCCGGGGGGCGGGGCCGAAGACGCCTGGAGCGGATCAAGCGGGTGCGCCTTGAAATAGGGTTCACCTCAAGAACGAGCGGGTCCATTTCGGGTCTACTCCACCCGCGCCGAGGCCCGGCGCGATCTGTTTGGCTATACCGAGGGCTTCTACAATTCACATCGCCTGCATTCGACTCTGGGCTATATCAGTCCTGCCGAGATGGAACGCAGAGCGGCCTAACCCCGTCCACTTTCTCGGGGGAAGATCAGTCATGATCGAGGCCATGGCGGTCAACGTTGTAAAGCGCGGAACACGCCGACGATCCACTGTTTGGCAAGCTTGAGATCTGGGCGTTGCTTGAGATCGGAATGCGTAACCAGCCAAGGGGTGCGCCGGGGCAGGCTAAAAGGCGTATCGACCTCGATCATGCCGGCGCGTTCCGCGAAGATCGCCGGAAGGGTGGCGATTCCGCCGCCGCCGGCCGCCGCGACCAGCAGAGCACGGGTACTGTTCGTGCGATAAGCAACGGCGTCATCTAGGCCCATCAAGGCGACCCAGTCGAGTTCAGGAAGACGCCCGTAGCTTTCGTCGTAGATGATCAACCGCTCGGCTTTTAGATCCAGGCGGGCCGGGTCACGCCCGTCCAGATAGGCTTCACTGGCGAAGAGGCCCAACTTCAACTCGATCAGCTTCTTGGCGACAAGGCTGGCCCCTTCCGGCCGGGACATGCGAATCGCAAGATCGGCTTGACGACCTGCCAAGCTTACGACCGAAGCCTGTGAGCGAAGCTCTACTTTCAGAGTGGGGTGCGCCGCTGCGAGCGCCGGAAGCGCGGGAGCTAGGATGTCGGATACGACGAATTCCGTCGCCGATATGACGACAGGAGCCTGAGAGCCGGTCCGAAGCGCCGCAGCGATACGCTCGAGCCGATCAACGCTGTCCACGACCTCACCGGCGCAGGCTGCGATACGCACCCCGTCCGGCGTCAGCCGCGCGCCGTCCCGGCGGCGGTCCAAAAGGCGCAGGTTAAGCCTAGCTTCAAGCAGGTCCAGCCGCCGCGCGACGGTCGACACCGCAACGCCCCCCGCCTTGGCCGCGCCGCTTAAGGAGCCGGTCTCCGCGACCTGCAGGAGCCAGTCAAGGTCGCCACTATCCATCCCTGATTTGTGCCGGCCTGTTGCGCGATGCGCAACTTCGATTTGCGCAGGTAGAGACTGGCAAGATCAGGCCTTTTCGAGAACATGGTGCCCGAAGGAGATACAAATGCGCCCCATACCTCTCGCTGCAGCGATGCTGGCCGTTTGTTTGCCACTTGCGTCCCAAGCCCAGACAGCCCCGTTAGTCCAGTCTGCGGTTCTGGTCGCTGTTGTGAACGAAATCCCAACGCCAGGCGGCACTCCTGGGGCCCTTATCGACCGCGGCACTCTCGCGTCGGTCCCGCGATATCGCGCCGTCCCTGATCTGCTGTGCAAATATTTCACCATCGTCGAAGGCGATTTTGGGGGTGCCCATCTATTCGCGTCGCGCGCTGCGGCCAATGCCTGGTTTAGCGAAGCCTGGCGAGCCCGGGTCATCACGACATACGGCAGTCCCGCGACCGTGACCTCCTATGACGTCCCTGTCGTACTCGACAACGCCGACGTTCCACCCTCGACGGTGGCAGCGCGATGATACGCCAGCTAACCTTCGTTGCGCCTGGAAAGGTAGAGTGGCGTGAGGCCCCGACACCGGTGATCGGCGCGAGTGTGCAGGCGCTCGTCCGTCCGATCATCCTGGGTCGTTGCGATCTCGATGTCGGGTTCGTGCGCGGGCTCGCGCCCATGAAGAGCGGAGAACCGATCGGTCACGAGATGATCGGCGAGGTCATCGAGGTAGGCGACGCAGTGCGTAGCGTCAGGCCCGGACAGATCGTGATCGTCCCGTCGCAGATCTCGTGCGGGACCTGCCCTAACTGTCGGCGGGGATTCACAGGGCGCTGCCAGTCGGTGCCGTTCGGGGCTGGCTATGGCATGAACCGGGAAGGCAATTTCGGATGCGCGGCGGCTGATTTGGTCCTTGTGCCATTCGCCGATGCGATGCTCGTGCGCCTGCCCGGCGGTGCCGATCCGTTGGCGATGATCGGAGTGGCCGACATGGCGCTGGACGCCTGGCGGTCCGTCGGCCCGCAACTCGCGCAAAGGCCGGGGGCGACCGTCCTGGTCATGGGCGGGCTCGCCTCGGTTATCGGCATCTATGCGGCGGGGCTCGCGGTCGCGCTGGGGGCAGGACGGGTCGATTATGTCGACGACGACGAAAGCCGGCTGCGCGAAGCCGAACGTTATGGCGCGAGGACTGTCCGCCGCCCTTGCGAACTCTCCGACCAGTACGAAATCGTCGTCGATGCCGACGGTCAGGCCGACACCTTGGTCCAGGCGCTGCGCGCAACTGAACCTGAGGGACTATTTACAAGCGTCAGCATCCATCTGCGACCGCTGACCGGAATCCCCCTAGCAGAGCTCTATCACAAGGGGATCACACTCCAGACCGGCCGGGCGAATGTCCGTGCCCATGTCGAGTCTGTTCTCGCCCATTGCACCCACGGCCATTTCCAGCCCGACCTGATCGGGAAAAAGGTCTTTTCGTTCGACGACGCGCCGGCCGCCTGGGTCGACGACGCAGTACGCACGGTGGCAGCGCGTGGTTGAGGAAGCACCACCGCCCGGCTTCGAGCCGCACTTTCGCCGCAGCCCGGTCACCGATCCATGGGAGCCTCTGTGGGTGAAGCGCGATAAGGATGGTCTTCGGCTTGGCGTTCGGATCTCCGCAGCCCATTGCAACGCGCGCGGCAGCCTGCACGGAGGCGTCATCGCGACGCTTGCCGACAACACTATGGGGTTGGCCTGCGCGGCTGCGGCGGGCAGCGGCATCGGGATGGTTACGGTCAGTCTCACGACCGACTATCTCGCTGCTGCCCAGCTTGGACAGTGGCTGGAGGTTGTCGGTACGCCCAGCCAAATAGGTCGAACACTTTGCTTTGCGACGGCCATCGTAACCGCTGACGGAGCCGTGATTGCGCGCGGAAGTGGCGTCTTTCGCGCGATCTCGAAAGGAACAGGATGAACAATCAGGACAACTGTCCGCCGTCACCGCCTTTTAGACAGATCGACGGTTCCGTTTAGATGAGACCAAAACCCTTGGCCGCGAAGGCGACGCCCGGAGAGCGGGTGGTGAAGAATATCGGGCGGGCGAGGCACCCTCGTCTGGATGCTGGATATGCCGTGGTTGGACTATTCTGCGCCGATCGGCTGTTTCATCGCTCAGACCTATGCGGCCCTGGCAGATCTGGAAGGGGAGCAAACGCGTGAGCGACAGGGCGGCGGCATCGATGCGGCCAAGCGTGCGGGCCGCCCAGCCGCGTCACTGCGTCATGATTTACACACAGCCGCCCAAAATCAGTGTCTCGGCTTCATCTGCGCCAACACTCCCCATAGGCTACCGATGGCCGCAGTCGCTAAAGGCTGAGTGGCTTCAAAAAGCTGAATACGGTTATTAATCAATGTGTTGCGGCCCTTAATTCGCGCAACATACTGAAGTTGCGTAACTTTCTTAGCGTCACTTTTGGCGCCGTGATTACGGGAAGGCCGCGCTGGACATGGTCAATCGCGTGCCAAGCTTCTCGGTCAATGTTGGTTCGTGCGCACGCGGCTTTGAGGGCGCGGTCGGGACGGACATCATGACCACCAACCAGATCACTTCTGGCGATGAAGCGAATTAGCGGAGCGGATCGTGGGTCTCCATCTGACGAGTCATTTCGCCCGCTTACGCCCTACGCGTTACTGCTTGGCCCATTTGGGCTGACACTGTCCGTTCGACGGTTCGGACGTTCCGGGCGGCAGCTCATAGTGTCTGGGTCGGAGCGAAGGCCGCTGCCCGACCGGAGGTTGGGCAGGGCGGCTTACGGTCTGGCGGAGTTAAGTTGCCAGTTCCGGCCAGACAGATGGCCGAACCCCTACAGGTCGTCACCGCGGAACCACTTCACGCTTGCAGCGCAGGCGGCGTCCACAGATGACGGTACACTTCCAAGCCAGTTTAGGGCGAGCTGAGGTCAATGCCGGTGGGCCCTGAGCGCCGCGGGCACCTCCTGGCGCGTCAAACCGCCTTGCTCCAGCCATTCACAGGTGTGGTCGGCGGCGCGAGCGATCAACGCTTCAGTCTGGCTGAAGTCGAACGGCGAGACGTCCAAAGGGCATAGGGTTGGAACGGTGTGAATTTCCACCGTGCCAGCGAGAAGATCAAGGTCCCGGACCATTTGGTGGGCGACGAGCAGGGTCAGGGCATGCAAACCACGAGCGATCGCACCAGGCGGTGGCCCATGTAGGGCGCAGGCGAACCCGGTGGGCAGTACAATCAATCGCGTTGCGCCCAGTTCCTTCGCCGTCAGGATTGGGGTGTTTCCGGATATGGCGCCATCCATCAGGTATTCGTCACCGACTTTGATCGGAGCGAAGACGATGGGGATCGCGGCGCTAGCCAGGATCGCGTCCACTGCCGGACCCGATGACAGGCGCACCGACGCGCCACCCAAGTTGGTGGCCACAACATGCACCGGGATCCTGGCATCCTCGAGGTTGCGGTAGGGAAGGTGGCGCTCGATGAGTGTCCGCATGCGCGTCGATTCGAACAGTCCATCCCTTGGGCGCAGCCAGCTGAGCGCGCCACCGACTGTCATGGGAAAGATGTCCTTGCGGCGAAGGTTTCTCCAGATATCAGCCAACTGGTCCACGCCGTCAGGTGTGGGATCGCCGGCAAAGAAGCTTGCGTTGAGGGCGCCAACCGATGCGCCGACGACCACATCGGGCCGGATGCCGGCCTTGAGGAGTTCGCGCAGCATGCCGACCTGCAGCGCACCGAGACTGCCGCCGCCGGCCAGCACAAGGGCGGTAGTCGGAGCGGGGGACACATTCCTTCCTTCGCCCCCTAGCAACGGAGTGTCGCGGGGGCTTACTGAACCGCCAAGCGTGGGGTGGGTTGAAGGCCGAGTGGTCATGCGTGTTCGAACCAAGCGTGGGTTAAACTGAAAGATCGTGTTCCCGACACAGTCAGCCCTGAAATGTCTGGCGGCTGCGACTTCGAAGTGGCCGGGGCTGTTGGCTGCGATGCGCCGCATGCGGGGCGACAACGGCGCGGCGGGTCCATTTCGAAGGCGAGGGCGCTGTCATCTGCGGACAGCCCTGACGCTGCAAGGGTGAAGTTGGGTTGATGTTGAGACCTGTCGGGACACGGTCATCTGTGCGGACACAGTCATGGCAAATGATCTAGGGTATGCTCCGCCCGGCCGCTATCCAGGTTTTGGGACAGCGGCCATCGTTCTTCCTAAAATACACGAGAGGCGAGGCGACACCGGGCAGACTGACATTTCGGCTGCCAGCCTAGGAAATGCTAACAACAGCGACCAAGAGTATTTGGTTAGACTTGGCCGACAAAGCACATGTGCGATCAGATCGCTTCCACCAGAATTACCGTGCCCTGGCCGCCATCGGCGCAGATCGATATCACAGCCTTGGTTCCTGCCGGGCGGCCCGCAAGCTGCTTGGCGGTTTGGCTGATGATCCGCGCTCCGGTTGCGGCGAACGGATGCCCGAGCGCGAGGCTGCCGCCGACTGGATTGAGCCGGTCCCAGGGAAACGGTCCAAGGTCGCCGATGTCCGGCGCATGCTTGGCCCTTGCCCCGGGGTCGGCTGCCACCTGGATGTTGGCCAGCAATTGTGCGGCAAAAGCCTCGTGGACCTCCCAGATCGCGATGTCTTCGAAACGCAGGCCGTTGCGGGCCAACAACCGGGGGATGGCATAGGCCGGCGCCATCAGCATGCCGTCGGTGCGGAAATCGAGCGCGCCGAGTTCGAAATCGACGAGCCTGACGGCCATGGCGTCCTTGCCAAGCGCCGCCAAGCCCTTGGCCGAGGCGACCCACATGCCGGCAGCACCATCGGTCAGCGGCGAGCTGTTGCCGGCGCTCAAACTACCGCCCGACGGATCGAACACCGGCCGCAGGGATGCGAGCTTTTCCGCCGTGGTGTCCGCGCGGATCAGGGCATCTTCGGTAACACCGGCGAACGGCACCAGCAGATCGTCAAAGAAGCCGGCCCTGCGGGCCCTTTCGGCATTGTGGTGGCTGGCAAGCGCGACCTTGTCCTGATCCTGCCGCGTAATCGAGAGGAGCTTGGCGGTTTCTTCCATGTGATCGCCCATCGAGCGACCCGATATCCGGTTAGCCCAACCCTTTTTCGGTAGGGCGAAGTCGGTAGGGCGCAGCTCGGCAAAGGCCTTCATCGCGCCCGCCGGATCGCTCGCAGCGAGCGCTGCGAGACGGGCTGAGACGCGCTCGTCAAGCGCGATCGGCGATCGACCCATCTGTTCGACACCGCCGACAAGGGCGAGCTCTATACCGCCGCGTCCGACCAGACCAGATGCCTGGATCGCGCCCATCATGCTCGTGGAACAGGCGAGCTGGGTCGAATAGGCGGGGATCGTCGGGTCGAGGCCTGCGTCGAGCGCTGCCTCGCGCGCGATGTTGGACAGCGACAAGCTCGGGATCACCTGGCCCCAGACGATCAGGTCGGGGCGATGTTGGCCGGCGATCGCCTGCAGGACCGTCGCAGACAAAGTCAGCGGTGTTTCCCCAGCATAGGCGGTGCCGGCCTTCACGAACGGGGTCCGAACCCCGGCGACAAGATAAGTGTCGGTCATTGCGTGGCTCCTCCGCCGGCGCGTACGCTCGGGCGGGACGAATGCTGGCGATCAACTCGCGGGTTTAGAGTCCCACGTCGGAAAGGTCCGGATGGTCGTCCGCTCATTCACCACGGGGATAGTGAGTGGCCGCAAACATCAGTTTATGGAAGGGTTAGCCCTTACGGCGAGCTACAATTACGCCACTATGTTGGGATCAAAAATGGCGATTTAGAGTAACGATCTATTTCATTTGCCGTAATGCTGCGGACTCGTTTTTCAACACCGCCAGCTTGGTATCGGTGAAGTGATCGCGTGGACGACCTCACGTCAGGTCGCCGACCCAGAAGGCCAAGTTCCAGGCGAGGGCATAGCCGCTCGCCCGGTCGGTCAGCACCGGATACTGGATGCCGGCAGCTTCGATCAGGCAGCTGTTTGCTGACTGCCTGCGTGCACCGCCTCGGCAAGTAGTTACAAGCGAGTATTCAGCGGCGTGTCCATATTGCGCACCTGATTGAACACTTCGGCTATGGTGGCGTAGGGGCTGGCTTCGGTTATGCCGCCGCCCTGAGTGGCTTTAGCCCACCAAGCAGGGTCGGTATCAGTTCACTGACGGTGGGATGGACAGGCACAGCGCGCATCAGGGTTTTGTAGCTCAGGTTTGCCGTCATCGCCTGGATAAACAGGTGGATGATCTCATCGGCCTCAATCCCGAAGAGGGTGGCGCCGAGGACCCGCTCGTTCTCCGCGTCGACGAGAACACGCAGAAAACCCGTGGTCTCGCCGCGCTCCCGGGCCCGACCAATCCGCGCCATGGGCAGTTCTGCGCGCAGAACATGGCGGCCTGACGCTCTTGCTTCCTGATCGCTCATCCCAACACGCGCCAGTGGCGGGTCGGTGAACAGAGCGTAGCCAGTTACGCGGTCGCTCAGCCGCCAAGCCTGTCCATCGATCAGGTTGGCTGCGAGAATCTCGTAGTCATTGTAGCTCGTATGGGTGAAGGCGCCGCGGCCGTTGACGTCGCCAAGGGCGTACACGCCCTCGGCGCTGGTCATCAGCGTATCGTCCACCTGGATGAAGCCGCGCTGATCGAGTGCGACGCCGGCCATGGCGAGATCCAGTGCTTCCACGTTTGGCCGCCGCCCGACTGCCGCCAGCGCCAAGGCACCGTCGACGCTCCTCACCTGGCCGTCCTGTTTGAACGAGACGCGAACGCCGTCCCCGGCGTCAGCGCCCTCAATGTCCCGGCAGCCGACGTGGATTTCGACGCCTTCGGCCTCAAGCATCGCCTTGACCGCAGCACTCACATCCGCGTCCTCGCGGGCGATTATACGGTCGGCGAATTCCAGTACGGTGACCTCGGCGCCGAAGCGGCGATACATCTGGGCGAATTCCAGCCCGATATAGCTGCCACCGACCACGATGAGACGCCGGGGCAATCGATCAAGCTCCATCATCTCGATATTCGTCAAAAGGCGCTCGGGGCTGACCTTGGACCAATCGGGCCGTACCGGTCGCCCGCCGGAGTTGATCACCACCAGGGGAGCCTCAAAGATCCGATCGCCGACAGCCACCCTGCGCGGGCCGACAAATCGCGCTTCGCCCAAGACAAGCTCAAGGTTGGCGGTGGCGCCGATCCAGGTGGCCAGGTTGTCGCGCGATTGCTGAACCACCGTGTCCTTACGCGCCTTGACCACCGCAAGGTCCACGCTGACAGGACCGGTCAATACGCCGAAGTCGGCGGCGCGCCGGGCGACGTGGGCGGCGCGGGCGCTGGCGACCAAGGTCTTGGTCGGAATGCAGCCATTGTTGACGCAGGTCCCGCCCAACCGTTCCCTTTCGATCAGCACGACCCGGCGGCCGGCCTGCGCAAAGCGCACGGCCAGAGAGGGTCCCGCCTGGCCCGCGCCAATTACGATTACATCGACGGCTTCGATCATCAGGTTTGGTCCCCAAGCTTGAAGAAACTCTATCCTAGGATCAAGCATCCCGCCAGCGCCGCGCCGATCGGCGACAAGTGCCCGATCGAGCTGATGAACGGCGCCGGGCCATATGGCCGGCCCGGCGCCTGACCGGCGAGAAATCCCGGCCCGACCTGGTCCAAGGTTGGGGGCAAGGTCAGCTGCTGGCAGACCCCGGAACGGTTCAAACCTGGGCTTTGAGAACATAAATCGCGAATGTTGGGCTCGCGCTGATCCAGCGATCTAGCACCGTCCAGCCACCGCGCGCAGCGATCGCCTCGAAGACCGCAGGGGCGTATTTATAGGAGTTTTCGGTATGAATGGTTTCGCCGGCCGCGAACCGGAAATCGTGTTCGCCAACCATCACGAGTTGGTCTCGAAGGCTCTCCAAATGCATCTCGATCCGGCTCTCGTCGGCGTTCCATACAGCGCGGTGTGCGAAGGCCTGAGGATCGAAAGTCCCGCCAAGGGCGAGATTGATGTGCGCGAGGATGTTGAGGTTGAAGGCAGCGGTAGTACCCTGCGCGTCGTCATAAGCCGGCACCAGAACGTCGGGACTTTTGGCCACGTCTGCGCCGACGATAAACAGAGCCTCTTCGCCAAGGAGCGTCCGAGCGCGACGTAAAAGCTTTTCGGCTTCTTCGGGTGGGAAATTACCAATTGTCGATCCAGGAAAGAACCCCACGCGAGCGTGCCCCTTCGCGCCCTCCGGCAGATCGATCGCTCGCGTGAAGTCATTTACTAGCGGCTTGACCAAAAGCTTGGGGTAGGTTTCCCGCAAGATTTCAGTCGCCGTACTCAAGGCGCTTTGGCTGATATCGATGGGCACGTACATTGCCACTTGCGGTGCGGCGTCGAGCACAATGCGGGTCTTTGTGCTAGCGCCGCTGCCAAACTCGATCAACGCTGCACCCTCGGGGATCCGCGACGCTAGATCCGTCGCTATACTTGATAGCAACGCGGTTTCGGTGCGGGTTAGATAGTATTCCGGCAATTCGCAGATTGCCTCGAAAAGCTGTGATCCTTTTTCGTCGTAGAAGTACTTAGAAGGTAGAGATTTCGAATTGGCCGATAAGCCGGCGATCACATCTTCGAGAAAGCTGTTTTCGGGTGTAGGTTCGCTCGTTCGATCGTCATCAGCAAGGCGAACACCTGAAAACATCCACCGGCTAGCGGGATGGAAGAAGTTGCGATAGGTCGACCGCGAATGGTCCGGCGGCGTCGCCAGAGAGCCGCCACGCAGGGTCATCTGATTGACCATGAACTTGCCGTTGTACTCCCCTAACGCTCCTGGTCCTGGCCGGAAGCCAGGAAATGGAGCGTAGGCGCTCGAGGTCCATTGCCAGGTCTCTTCGAAGAGCTGGCGTATTGATGTGCCTGCTGAAAGGTTCGTGGCGGCTTCCCACTCAAATTCGGTTGGCAAACGGTACCCGGACCAGGCCGCGAAGGCGACAGCCTCGTAGTAACTCACATGAACCACGGGCGAGTGCGGATCCACGGGGTGACGTCCCTGGAGCGTCATGGTGCTCCAACCCTCGCTTTCTCGACGCCAATAGCCAGGCGCTTCCCATCCTTCAGCGCGTGCTTGGGCCCACCCGTCCGAATGCCAGAACTCGACGCGCAGATAGCCGCCGGCCTCGATGAAAGCCATCCACTCGCCGTTGCTGACCAGGCGGTCTGCCAGTCTGAATGGCGCGAGATAGACCTGATGACGAGGCCGTTCATTGTCGAAGGCAAAGTCGGTGCCGACCGCGCCAATCTCAACGATTCCGCCAGGAAAGCGACTAAACTGCAGCGAGCCGGGGCTCACGTAGGTTCTTGGCTGGGTGGACAAATAGGCCGGGCTGAGTGGCGACTGAGCGAAAAGATGGAGGATATCCATCAGAATGAGCTCCTGATGTTGCTCCTCATGCGCTAGGCCAAGTTCAAGTCTTTCGATGATCTCCGACGTCAACGCGCCATCCAGAAGCTTCGCCATCGCTGTGTCGACATGCGCGCGAAAATGACCAACCTCCGTTGCCGAAGGACGGGTGAGCAGGCCTCGTTGTGGGCGCGGCTGCCGCGGCCCGACAGCTTCATAGTAGGAGTTGAACAGATAGCTGTAGGCCGGGTCGAAGACCTCGTAGCCTGGCAGGAAGGGCGTGAGCAGGAACGTTTCGAAAAACCAAGTCGTGTGCGCGCGGTGCCATTTTGTCGGGCTTGCGTCCGCCATTGACTGCGCGCTTTGATCCTCTGGCGACAATGGTCCAGCCAGACTCTCGGTGCGCCGCCGAACAGTGATGTATCGGTCTGTCGGGGTCTCAAGGGTTGGAGCGAGCCCGACCAGAGATATTTGGTTTGAGGTCATGAGCGCTCCTGACGGCACACGAGATTCTTTGATGGCCAGTGACGACAAGGCCTCGCTACCCTTGACGAGCGCATTCTGGCGCAACGCTTGAACTATGTTGCGGACTGAATCGGCAGCAGCGGAAAAACGAACTTGGCCTACATCGCGTCGTTGCCAACGACCGTTCCGTTTACAGGAATGCACCATCTCATCGGGAGCGGGCGCGAAGGGACTTGACCTGCCTCTGATCTTTCATCCAGCGCGAACCGGAGTCCCGGCACTGGTTACGCCGTATGGCGCGGTTTGAGCAACAGGCCGGGCCGTGGAGCTTCCACATTGCGCAGCGGGTCGGCCTTGACGATGGAGCAGGTCCGCCGCTCACTGATCTCGAACATTGTCCGCAGATGAGCGACGCTTTCGCGCACGGCGGCGGGCCCCACCATTTTGTTGAGAGCAGCTAGTTCAACGCTGCCCTGTCGAGCATGGCGTCGGCCAGCAACGACTTGAGCCGCCGGTTCTCCTCCTCCAGCGTCTTCAGCCGCTGGGCCTCCGACACGCTCATGCCGACGAACTTAGCCTTCCAGGCGTAGATCGTGCCTTCCGACACGCCGTGTTTGCGGGCCAACTCACCCGCCTTCGCCCCCGCCTCGTTCTCCCGCAGAATCCCGACGATCTGCTCTTCCGTAAATCTCGCTCGCTTCGTGTCCGCACTCTTAAGGGCCAGAATCTAGCCCTGCGCGGAGGAAAAAATCAGTGGTAGGTAAGACTTTCCGTCGTTGAGACGGCCTCTGTAAGAGAGCTCAATGCAAGCCCGACTTTGTCGTCACGGGCTCGCCGATGGCTGATGGGGTTCGCCCGGCCTATGACCGGCAGCAGATCTAGGCCCGACTAGGTTCAAATTTCTGGTCAAGGTTATTTCGATCAGATCGTGGATGTTCCCACTTGCAAAACGAGGGTGCGCCTGGGCTCAATAACGGGCGGCTGATGACAGTCGCGGGGATTCCCCTGTATAGATGCACGACATCGTCGCCAAAAATTGGCTTCACAGTCTCATTTCGCCCGAAAACCCAAGTTTAGTTTGGCGTCGCGCGACCGACGAAAGACAATACGTCAAAAATCACCGAAGAGACGGCGTGCGGCTAGACTTCTTTGGACAACCGTTATCCCGCACAGGCCTGCGAAAATGGACGCCAGGATGGGGAACCCCGCAGGCCAAAGGCACATCAGCACAAAGGCCAAGATCGTCTCGGTCCCTTCGGCCAAGCCTGTATTGTAAAAGAAGCTTTTCTCGCCGTGGGCTGTTGTTTCGAGCCCACGCTGCGCCGCTAGGGTCGCAAAGGCGAGGAAGCTAATGCCAGTAAGCGTGAAAGCTCCCACGAGAACCAAGGCGAATGGGAGATTGGCGGGGTTGGTGAGCCCAAAGCCAACTGGCACCGCAACGTAGAACATGAAGTCGACAACGATATCGAGGTACCCCCCAAAATCGGTTTTTCGGGTGGCCCGAGCGACGGCGCCGTCGAGTCCGTCCAGCAAGCGACTTAAGGCGATGAGCGCTAGCGCGGCGCCGAAATGTCCGGCGGCGATGGACACCCCGGCGGCGAGGCCAAAGGCCCCTCCGACCGCCGTAACTTGATTGGCGGTCACGCCGATCCGCGCCAGCCGCTGGCCCACCCAGTTGAGTGGCGGATCGATAAGGGGCCGTAGATGCGCGTCGAACATGGCTTCCCCCGCTCAGATCAGCGTCACAAGGCCGATAACCGCTCCGGTCATCGCCGAGGCGCAATTGCCAGCTAGCCATGACTTCATGCCCAGAGCTGCCACCTCCGCTCGGCGGCCTGGCGACAGGGTTGCGATGGTCGACACCAGCAGCCCCACGCTTGCCAGGTTGGCGACCCCGCACAGTGCATAGGTCACGATCAGCCGGCTGCGCAGGCCGAAGGTCTCGACCGGCAAGGCGGCCAGATCCAGGTAGGCGACATACTCGTTGAGAATGGTCTTTGTCCCCATCAGGGCGCCCGCCGCCGGCGCCTCGCTCCACTGGACACCCAACGCCCACATCACTGGCGCGAAGACCCAGCCGAACGTCCGCTTCAACGTGAGCGGCTGACCGTCGACCAGGGGCAGAACGGAAAGCGCCTGATCGACCAGAGCGACCAGAGCAAAGACGACGATGATCACCCCGATCACCGCAAGGAACAGCTGAACGCCGTCCATAGTCCCGCGAATAATCGCGTCGATGCTGCTCTCGTAGCGGAGCGTCGACTCCGGATCATCGGTGCTTGTCTTGCTATCGCCAGGCACCATCAGCCGAGCGATGAGGATAGCGGCCGGTAGCGAGATGAGCGAGGCAGAGATCATATGACCAACGGCGTTGGGCACCGTGTGCGAGAGGGTGGTGGCGTAAAGAACCAGGATCGCACCGGAAATCGTCGACATGGTCAGGACCATGACCGAGAAAAGTTCGGAACGGCTCATGCGATCGAAGTAGGCGCGAAGGACGAGCGGTGACTCCACTACTCCTAAAAATACGGTCGCACCCGCACCAAGCCCGACGGCTCCGCTGACCCCCAGGGTGCGCCGCAACGCCCAGGAAAGGCCGCGCACCACCCAGCCTAGGATCCGCCAGTGCCATAGCAACGCCGCTAGGGCCGAGAAAACGATCACAAGCGGCAGAATCTGGAATGCGATGATGAGAGGAGGCGAGGCCCCTTCCTTCAACGCAAAGGGGATGGGCGCGCCGCCGGTGTAGCCGAACATGTAGCTCGACCCGACCAGGGTAGCCTGTTCAATCGCATCCACAGCATGGTTTGCGTAGCCGATCAGGCGCCAGACGAAAGGCACATGGACGATGAGCAACGCGATGCCGATCTGCATGGCGACGGCGCCGACGATCCAGCGCCAACTCGGACGGGCTGCGCGGTCTTCCGACACTCCCCAAGCGAGGAGTAGAATGAGAGCAATTCCGATCAGGCCCTGGGCCTGGCGTGCGACCTCGATCATCTCACACCGGCCTTAGAACTTCCACGCCAAGCCCAGCTGGAACTGGCGCGGCGGCCCAGCATTACGCTGGACGAACGGAGCGCCACCTCCGAACTGGACCTGATTTGACGTCGTGGCGGCATTGGCGAATCCAGATTCGTTGTTGGTGTTGAAGACGTTGAAGACGTCGGCGCTAAGTTCAATCGACCTATGGCGCGCTGGCAGCACGAACCGCACGCCCAGATCCACCGTCGTCGACCACGGCAGGCGATCGGAATTGCGCCGCGCCCCAGGATAACGATCTGAGTTGCCGACGAAACTTTCCCCGAACGACTGGCCGTCGCCGTTGAGATCCTGGGTCCCGAAGATCGACGCGTCCGGCGTCAGATTCACCGGCTGGCCAGATTGGACGAGGGCCGCAAGCGTCAGTGTAAGGCCGTTGAGTGGATACAAAAAGCCCACAGCCGAAATCACATGGCGGCGGTCATTGGCGGACGGTCCAAAATCAGCATCGAAGGCGTTTGCGTTTGAGGCGCGGAAATTAATATCGTCCGTGTCGTTGTTCAATGTGGCGAGCGTGTACGACAGCCTGAAGGCATAGGCGTCCTCGTCCTGCGCCTTATTGATCTGCAGATTTAACGCCTTGTAGGTTGAGCGGCCGGCGGTTTCCGAAACTGTGATCTGCCGCGCGCCACCCGGCACGACGGCGACAGGGCGGGTGGCATCCGCCGTCGATTGACTGCGGACCAGCCCGAGGAATTGGGCGAGCGCTTGGCGTGCGGCGTTATCCGGCTGAGCCCGCAGCAGAGCGACGTTTGCCACTGTCAGCGCGGAAATGTTGGGGGAGAAGGGCGCAGGAGCATTGAGGTCGCGCAGGCGCAACAGATTGTACGAGCGGTTGTAGATGAGGTCCGCGCCGACCGTCAGACTTTCGCTTGGCTGATACTGGTACCCAATGCTGAACTGCTGACTGTATGGGCTCTGGTAGCCGCTCGGGCTCAGGATCCGCGCCTCATTGATCGGCGCCGTACCGCGAAGGCCCTGGACGGCGTCCGGGGCAGGACAGGCGGTGACGGTCGCGCAGGGCGGGCTGACGGTCAGGTTGCCCGAGAAGGTCAACGGGGCCAGGGGGACGCCGTTCTCTATGAGTCCTACTTTTTGGAGTTCAACAAGTTGGCCCAGAAACGCCGCTGAGGTGGTGCTGCGTTGGAGCCCGTCAGAGATCACGGCGTAGGGTATCTTGCCGTAGTAAACGCCTGCGCCGAGCCGCAGGGATGAGCGCGCTCCCGGATGATAGTTGACCGCAAGGCGTGGTGCGAAATTGTCGACGTCGCCGCCGCCTGCACCCTTTGATGTGAGCGAATCGTAGTCCCAACGCACCCCCAGTGTCGCGGTCAGCGCCGACCCAATCTGCCACTCGTCCTCAGCATATAGGGCCAGCAGTGTCTGGTCGGTCCCGAACGCCGCAGGCTGCAGTTCGACCGAATAATCGAGCACCCTTGGATTGAGCACCAGTACATCGGCGGCCGTTAGTCGCGCGCCCACACCTTTCGCGTTCAACGCGGCAAGCGCTGCTGGCGTAAGCTCAAGGGTGTAGTTTCCATCGCGATTGCCGCCGCCCAGAAGGTGGAAGTCGGATCTGATGATGTCTCCCCCCACGCTGAACCGGTGGTTTCCTGAGCGCCGCTGCAAGCGATGCTGCGTCTGCCAAGTTTCCTCAAGGTCATTGAAAACATAGCCTGGGTGTCCGACGACGCCGATCGTGAGTCCGGACTGATCCCGGATCGTGGCCTGCGGGCCCGACGCGCCTTTAGGCTTACCGTAGTTCCAGCGAAACCGGCTGAACTGGAGGGCGCCGTTGTAGGTCCAATCACTGCCCGAATAGCTTATTGACGCCGCCAGCAGAGCTGAATTGCGGTCTTGGTCGGAGCCCGCAGACGGAAAGGTTACATTCCCACCACCCAGCGAGCCACCGGGGCGGTCGATGGTGACGAGCCCGATATTGCCCCGAAGCGATACCCTCCATTCGTCATTGAGGTGATGATCCAGTCGCAGGGAGCCGAGCAGAAATTCGTTGTTACCGGTGATGTTGGTGACGGTGTTCAGCGCTGGAGCATCAAGGACGTTGGTATTGCGGTCACGAGTATATTCCAGACTGGCGTAGAAGAAGGTCCGGTCGCGAACGATAGGCCCGCCAATCGAGGCCCCTGCCTGGCGCCGCTCGAAGCTGTCGCCCACCAGATTGCCGCTAAGGTCCCGTCGGGGGAAGGCAGAGCGAGCGTCCAGTGGGCGGCCGGGCCGGATGAGGGTGTAGACTTCGCCATGGTAGTCGTTGCCCCCTGAGGGCGTCGTGTAGTTCACGATGCCGTTCGCCGTTCGACCGAACCCAGCGGAGTAGTTGTTGGCCAGCACGGTCACTTCGCGAGTGAAGCCTAGGGGGACGGGGAATTTTAGCCCGCCCAGGAAGTTCTCGTTATTGTCGAGGCCGTCGATCAGATAGTTGGTAAACAGCGCGTTTGCGCCGTTGATCGAAACCACCGGCGCCTCGGTAAAGAAGCCCGTCGAGGGCACGACATTCGGCAGGCGTACCAGGGCGCTGAGGACATCGCGGCCTTCGATAGGCAGGGCGGCAAGCTCCTCTCGGCCGAGAGACGCTGAGATTTCCGCATTCACCGTATTGACGCGGGTGATAGCCCGGCTGCCGGTGACGACGACTTCGGCGACGGAGGGCGCAACGACGAGCGTCACCGAACTGGAGAAGTTCGCCCTCAACTCAACCTCCCTAGCCGCAAGCGCCCTAAAGCCATCGCCGTCAGCAACCGAGATTTGGTAGGCTCCGCCGGTTGCCAGCCCCTCCAGGCGCACCTTGCCGGCGGCGTCGGTCCTCATCGTACGGACATAGCCGATCGCTCGGTTCTTAATCTCGACTTCGACGGCCTCGACAGGTTCGCCGGAGTCGGCGCGGACAACCGCGATCTGCAAACCCGCCTGCTGGGCCAAGACGGGTGTCGCCGCGGCCAGAGCGACCAAGGCGCCAATTGCTGTTGGTGGAAGCAAAGATCGCATAGTTGAATTCACCTGGATTGAGGGACCCGCATCCACGCTCCGCGCGGGGGGACGTTCTAGAGGTCTGGGCAATGCTCGCCCTGGCGGCCCCCTATCGCGGATGGGGATCCAGCCAGGGGAAGGGCGCGCGAAGAATTCCCCTTGGTCAACCGACTCGGTGACGACAGCGCTGGCGGCGGTCCCGCCGGCGCGCTGCTCTACCGAGATAGCGTCAGGCGCGAACGCCTCATGCGGGGCGGGGGCGGGGGCGTTGGCGGGGTTCGATTAGTGGCTCGAGCGTTACTGGCTGGAGGGCCAATCTAGCTTCCTCAGTCATGACTCTTCCTGAAACGAGGGGGCGATCTTCCACGGATGTGTGTGGAGCGCCGCGGCAGTCGATCGCGGGTCTCATCGAGGTAATTCGTTTCCCAGCGCTCCGTGGTTACAGCCTGTGGTGAATTGGTCAGAATCTTTTTGGACCGAGCTCCAGACTGATCGCCGACGACGCAGGCGCCCTCAATCCGCAGACCTCAAGGTCGCACGCACCGATACAGCCACGGGCCTCTAGCAACATCACGACGGCGGTATCGGGACATGATGGAGCCCGCCTACATCCTCTTCGAAGCCACCCATGGCGAGTTCGCCTTCGGCTGTGTCACCGGCTACTTCGCCGCCGTGCAGTTCGACTGGAACAGAAACGACGAAATGGATGAGGCCCAGGGCGACGGATGGGCTGAACTCCAATCCGACGGCTCCCTCAAGGGCCAAATCTGCTTCCACGGCGGCGGCGAAGCCAACTTCCTCGCCCGGCGCGAGACTTCTTCAACAGCCTCAGATCCCGACAAATCGCCTTGATCGGTTTGCCCGCCGCATACTCACGGCGAACCCGCACCACTGTCTCCACGACCAACATCCCGATCTCGACCGCCAGGTTAAACCAAGCCGCGGTGCCTAAACCATCGGAATGAGGGGTCCCTTTTAGGCGCCGATCACCCCGCTAAGGGGGTTCTTTTTCCACGCCGCTGCACATTCCCCGGCAAGCGACGCAACGGTTCTCGTTCATCAGTCTGCGACTCTTTATGTCCTAGCCGAACCGCTTGAGCACCGACACCAGCCGACGCGTCGCAGGCGAGAACAAAGCGCCGGTGAACCACTGTCCCGCTAGACGTTTGTTGATCTCGCCGCGCGTTGGATAGGACGCGATCATACCGGTCAGCTGGCTCAGCTTAAGCCCCGCGGTCATGGTCAGAACCCATAGCGGCAGGTGATCACCGGCATGGGCGCCGACCAGGGTCACACCGAGGACCTTCCCCCGCCGGCTGGCGATCAGTTTGGCAAAGCCGCGGATGTCGCCCTCCGCCTGGGCGCGGTCATTGTCGGCGAAGGGCTGAACCAGTACCCGGACATCATCACCATGGGCCTCCCGCGCCTGGGCTTCGGTCAATCCGACGGCAGCCAGTTCGGGATTGCTATAGGTCACTCGCGGCACCACCAACGCGTCGGCGTTGATCGGCGCAGCGAACAGCGCCTTGCGCACGAAAAGTCCGGCGTGGGCTCCGGCCAAGTGGGTGAACTGTCCGCGCCCGGCGGCGTCCCCGATCGCGAAAACGCGACGGTTGCTGGTCCGCAGCGACCGATCTGTCTTCACGCCGGCGCGATCGAACACCACGCCGGCCGCCTCGAGATTGAGGCTATCGAGACTGGCTTTGCGGCCAAGTGCGACAAGGAGGTGGGATCCTTCGATACGCCGCTCTCCATCAGGACCGGAGACAATCACGGTCGGTCCAGCCTCCACCCGCACGGCCCTGTGGCCGGGCAACAGGGTCAGTCCGTCAGCCCTCAGCTGCTCAATCACCACGGCGGCGGCGGCGGGGTCATCACGGCCAAGGATGGCCTCGGCCTCAATCAGGGTGACTTCCGCCCCCAGCCGGCGGAACGCCTGACCAAGCTCGACGCCGATCGGTCCGCCGCCCAGAACAATCAGATGGTCCGGCCGGGCCTTGAGCTCGAAGATGCTCTCGTTGGTCAGATAAGGGATCCCGTCGAGGCCAGGAATGGGTGGGATGGCCGCGCGTGAGCCTGTGGCGATGACGACCTTTCGGGCGGTTACGCGGACGCTGTCGCTCTCAATGACCCGGCGATCGCGGAAGCGGGCGGCTTCGCGTACGACCCGCACGCCCAGGCTTTCGAAGCGTTCCTGACTGTCGATTGGAGCAATCTCGGCGATCACGCGATGCACGCGAGCCATGACCGCCGCGAAGTCAACGCTGACCCCCGAGGCGCTGACGCCCATTGGCCCACTGTGAGCCGCCGCATGAGCGGCGTCGGCGGCGGCGATCAAAGCTTTGGACGGCACGCAGCCGTAGTTGAGACAGTCGCCGCCCATCTCCCCCTTCTCAAAGAGCACAACCTTCAGCCCCAGTTGGGCAGCGCCGGCGGCAACAGACAGCCCACCAGAGCCGGCGCCGATGATGGCCAGATCAGCGGAAATTCGCTCCAGTTTCACGAGATGCTCCCTTCGCGACCACGGAGTCTCTGGAACAGTGTTGTCCCTAGCGACAGCAGACCCAAGGCCACCAGCGGACCGATGACATAGGGTTCGAAAATGATCTTGAGGTTCGGTTCGCCGCCGCGCGCCAGGACCTGGCCAATACCCGCCCCGACGCTGGAATATATGAAGGTCCCTGGCATGATGCCGATCAAGGTCGCCAACGCGTAGGCACGAAGAGGGGCGTTGGCGAGAGCCGAGGCGACATTGACCAACCAGAAGGGCGCCAGCGGGATCAGTCTCAGAGTCAGGATATAGCCGAACGCGCCGTCCCGAACGCCATCCATAACGGCCTTGAGCTTCCCGCCCGAGGCCTCGGCCCGCTCCCGCAGCACCGCGCCCAGAGACGTCCGCACAATGGCGAAAACGAGGATCGCGCCGATGGTGGCTCCGATGACCGTCGCCGCGCCCCCCAGCCAGGTTCCAAACAGGAAGCCCCCTGCGAGAGTGAGGATAAGTGCGCCTGGGATGCTGACGGCGGTAGCAGCCGCGTACACGCCGATAAAGACCAGAAGGCTCAGAGCCAGGTTGTCGGCGACGAAACCCCGAAGGAGGGCCTCATGGGCCTGCAGGGATTCAAGACTGAGGTATCGGGTCGCGCCGCTGGCGAACACGGCGACAACCGCCAACAGCAGAAGCAGTAGCGGCATCAAGCGTTTGAGCATCAGGATGATCCTTTTGGCGCCAGCGAGAGCGACGATGCTGACGTTCGCCCGGCGCCGGTTGCGTGCGCCGGAGACTGATCGCGAGGTTTCGGGTAACGGCTATGGCGGTTGAGCGTGTGCCGCGCCAGGCTCCAGGGCAGTGCGCCAGCCCAGGTGGACAGCATTGGAGCAACGAAATCACGCCGCTTTTGCTGATGCGGCCGGACCTGGACAGTTTTTTCATCATGCCAGATACGCTCCGCTTGCCTCCCGAAGAGTTTCGCGATCCATTTTTGAAGCTCGGCGGATCGACCCGCGCGTCCGTCCGATGGTCGCCGCTCGAGCGCCACTGCGTTCACGGCGCCTTTCCTTCGTTTAGCATCCAATCGTAGGCATCACCGCCAATGCCGTCGGTCTTCTGGAGACGAGCCTTCAGGGCCGGTGCAGCGAAGGTCGAGAGGTGGTGCAGAATGTGCCTGTCGCCACCGCCGAAGTCGCCAGCGAACCACCGGTAGATCGATGACACGACGAGCCTGTCGCCTTCAAAGCGGACCCCTCGGGGATGGTTGACGTAGTCGCGGGCGGCTGCGTCGAGCCGGGCGGACAGGTCCTGTCCGCGCCATGCGACGCGCGGAAGGTTGGGGCAGCTGAACGACGCGCAGTTAATGGCGTAGTGCACGCGTGGATCGCGCCAGCCGGTCCGCAGGATACCGTTCTCAATGTCGTCCAGCGACAGGGCAATGTTGCTGACCGTGACGGCCCTGGCCTTCCACGGACCGATCGACAGCACGGTCGGACGAATGTCGCGGATAGACCTGACCGGATACGCCGCCAGCACTGTGTCGATGGTGACCGCGTTGTATAGATTGGCCCAAAAGGCGAATTGCTCGGCGCGGGTCAGTTGGGCCGGATCGGTCCCGGCAAGGCGCGCGATATAGGCCTTGAGCGCCGTACGGTCAGCTGCGGAGGCTTTCCAGCTGCGGTAGTCGACCCGGACAACACCGGCCTGAAGCGAGGTCCGACGCGCTAGCAAGGCGTCAAAGGCTCCGTGGTCGAGAGTCTGGGCGCCCGCCGTGGCGTCGACGAAGCGCGACAGCCGGGTGACCGCGTGCGCTGTCGTCGAGGAGAGGATTATTGTGCCTGCCATCGTCGCGACCGCCCTGCGGGTCAGGCCAGATGGCGCCAGCGTGGCGTGGTGGCCAGGTCTTGGACGGTTCAACTCTGTTACTCCTTCACGGTCGTGGCGCGGCGACGCCAACCAGATTGCGGTCACAACGGTAGTTCGCGGGAGCTTGGTCTACGGTTACAGTTGGTCCGTCAGGAAAGCGAATATTCGGCCTGGGACGTCGGTGGCGGGTGAGGCGACCTACACGCAGCGCTCGGCCGGCCCCCTGCGTCCCGGTTGAAGTTAGCCCAGCGCCTAGGTCCCACGGCGCTTCCGGCGCACGACATGGGCCGCGATCAACGGTCCGGGAAAGGCACGCCGGGATCCTTGGGCGGGGCGGAGCGCCCCGAGGTCGCGCCGCCGGATCCGCTCAAGACTGGCGAGGTCCGAACTCAAGTTTCCTCCGGGTAGGCTGTCGCCATGCCTTCACCAGCGCAAGGCGCGGGGGCCGATGGCCGCGCCGATCGCGCCGACGATGGACATGCCCAGCAAATACCAGGTGGCGAGAAAGGCCGCCGCGTTCTCCTGGCAGTGCAGTCCGTAGACCGTCGCGCCGACACCGCCAGCCGCCATGCCGAGCGCCATTCCGGTCAGAACCGGACGCGTGGACGCAAATCTGCGCATGCAAAGGGTGACGGCCAGCAGGACTGGCGCCGATATCAGCGGGATCCATACGGGGCAGGTCTTCCATGAACTGCCCAGCCAGACGGTGACCCGGTCCGCCGGAGCGGCGGCCACGATCTCTAGGGCAGCCATGGCGGCGACCGCCGTGAAAGGCATTGCGGCCACGATCCAGAAGGCGGGCAGAAGGATCGCGCCAGGGCGGGCCAGGCGGCACGTCGCCGCGACGCCTAGGGCCGCGACGGCGGCGGTGAACCCGAACTTCATCCAGAACGAGATGGTTCCAACGGCCGCACCCATGTCCGGCCGAACCCCAAGCAGGGTAACAAGCAGGGCAACGGCCGCCGCTCCACCGATCATGAGATGCAGGGTGACCTTTCGCTCGACGGCGTAGGGTTTGACGACGGTGGTTTCGGCCGCCAGACGGGCGATCAGGTCATCGGTCCGCATCATCGCCTCCCTTTCCGACCCGGGACATGAGGGCTTTAAGGCCTCGATGAACGCTGACCTTGACTAGCGACGGAGACAAACCCGAGGCTGCCGCTGCTTCCTCCGTGCTCAGGCCCTCGATTCGGGTTTTGCGGATCGCGTCACTCTGGTTGATGGGTAGGCTGTCAAGCAGCCGCGTTATGTCCCGCGCATGCATGGCGTCCTCGGTCCAGTCCGGGGCGAACAGTTCATCGGCGTGGTCGAACGGCGACCAGGATCGGACGCGCTTGCGTCGGTAGTGGTCGATCAGCTTGTAGCGGGCGATGGCGTGAGCCCAGGGCGTGAACAATCCGGCGCGGTCAAATGTCTCCCGCCGAACATGCACCGCGATCAAACAATCCTGCACCAAGTCCTCAACGTCTGCATCGTCGCAGCCAAGTCGGCGCGCGAAGAAAAGTTTCAAGTGCGCCGACAGGTCGGAAAGCAGGCGGCCCTGGGCAACGGCGTCGCCGTCCAGACCCATGAGCATCAGCGCCTTCAGCTTCTGTTCTGTCTCCCGCACCCTTGTTCCTGACTGTGAGTTCGCTGGGTAGGCGCGAACGGTTACAGGCGCGCGGCGATTTCGTCATCCGCCGACATTTCGTATGTCGGGTTAATCGACTCCAGCTGCGTTTAGGGCTGACCCTCTTGGAGCTGCAAACGGCCTCAGTGGCGCTTGTCGGTGAGGCAGGATCCGGGCCTTCACCCAGCCTGTCGGCTATCCTCGCCTTCGTGCAGTATGCCAGCGGCTAATAGCATCGTGCGTGTTGCGGGCCACAAGGCGTCACGGTCAGGCACCACCTTGGCCATGACGTTCAAGCCGACCAGAAATGTTTTCAGTGCAAGGGCCGTTGCTGCAACGTCGGTATCGTCACGGAGTTCGCCTCTCGCGACGGCCAGCTTCAATAGCGTCTCAAGGCGTTCCAGGCGCGCGATCATGTGTGCGGCGACCTTGGGGCCTAAAGCGGCATCGACCCCACAGAGCGCGCCCACACTGTTAACCGCCAGGCAACCTCTCGCATCGCTATCCAGAGCCAGGCTTTGGCAAATGCTTTTGAACGTCTCCGCAATCAGCCCGCAGATACTGCCTTCCTGCGTCACGTACGCAAACGCCCTGTCGGGTGAGCGCTCCAGGTAACGATCAAGGGCTTCGAGGAACACCGCCTCCTGGCTTTCGAACGCGTTGTAAAAACTTGAACGCGTAATCCCCAGTCGTTCGGACAGGGCTTTGACCGAGGTGGCCTGATAGCCATCCCGCCAAAACGCCATCAGCGCCGCGTCTAAAGCGGCATCGCGATCGAACTGCGCAGGCCTGCCGGGCTTGGACATGTTATTTTGTACACTTCTGGACAATATTAGCGTTGCGTTTTATACAGTCGTGAACATAATTGATCTACCGGCCCTTGTCGAGAAGAGGGAAGGCCATTCACGGCTCGCACTGCCAGACCCAAAAGGAAACCCAAATGACCGCGTTCTTTGTCGTCACAACCACTGTCAAGGACCAGGAAGCATATCAGGCCTACGTCCAAAGCGTCGGCGCCACGCTCACGCCGTTCGGAGGCAAAGCGGTGTTGCGCGGTAAAGCCGATAGCGCCCTCGTGGGCCAGCTAACGCATCAGACGGTCGGTATCATCGAGTTCCCGGATATCGACGCAATCGGGGCTTGGCACGCATCCGCCGCCTATCAGGCGCTCGTTCCACTCCGCACGCGCGCAGCAGACATGACGATCACCACCTACGTGGTTCCCGCATAACTTCCGCCAACTTGAAAAGGACTAGGAATGTTCACCTATCACAACAAGATGACGGCTCCGGTTCAGTCCGTTCCCTTTATCGACAGTGCTGAATCTATGTTTGGCTTTGTGCCTAACCTTCACAAAATATTGGCAGAATCTCCGGCAGCTCATGAAGCCTATTCTGTCACATATAAACTGGCGACTGAAAAAACTAACCTAACACCGATAGAAGTACAAGTCGTATTGATGGCGTCGAATTATCACAATAGCTGCCATTATTGCATGGCGGGCCACTCAATGATTATGAAGATGATAAATGCGCCTCAGGACGTTATTACTGCGCTTCGTGAAGGTAAGCCGATCAACGATGCAAAACTAGAAGCGCTACGCACCTTTGCTCGCCAATTACTTGAAATGCGCGGCCATGTCGGCGACCCGGCGCTGGAGGCGTTTCTGCGCGCAGGCTATAATAAATCACAGGCGCTTGATGTTCTTGTCTGCCTTTCGGCAAAACTGATTTCGAACTTCACGAATGCTCTGGCCCACACCGAGATTGACGCGCCAATGAAGCCTTTGGCCTGGACACCACAGGCGGCCTGAAATGTGCGCTTTATGAACAGAGCTAATGTTCATAAAGCGCTACCTTCAGTGCCAGAGAGGTCTCACAGATAATCGCTCGCTTTAGTTGACATCGGACTGGCCCCCTTTGAACTGGATAGGGTCGGGCGGGAACGGTGGTGAATACGCCGTCAACTTCCTTGGGCGGAATTAGCCAGACAACTCAGTCCGCAAAGACTGCTTCACCTCGGACGGCAAGACGCGCCAATCCACATCTCTCAATGCTCCCTCGAGTGCATAGAGTAGATTCAAGCTTGCGGCAGGCGCAGCGGCAAGCCTGACGCGAGCGAAGGCTTCCACGGCGCCGAGTGCACGCAGGTCATCTTCGCGGGTAATCCCGACGCTTTCCAGCCACCGCGCCGAAACTTTGCCGAGCCCCCGGAGTTCGCTGATCCGCTTCGTACTCATCGTTTAGGTTCCTCTGTTCGGCGAGTCCAGTTTTCCAGGAGCAGGTCAGCTTCTTGAGGAGCACGGCGGAGGGCGGAATTCCATGCGATCTAACCTTATCCCTATCCAGGCGAAGTGTTCGAGCGCATTTGCAGAGCGGGGGAGGCCAGTCAGAGCGCTATGCGCTGTCGCCGCTCACCCCCGCCCCCGCCGCCAACCTTAGAGTTCGACTACAATCTTTCCGAAATGGCCCCCGGAGCGCATCAGCTCAAACGCTTCGCTGATCTTGGCCACAGGGAAGCGAGCATCGATCACGGGCTTGATCCGGTGAAGGTCGATGAAGGCCACCAGCTCTTCGAAATGCTGGCGCGATCCGACTGTTATGCCGTGGATGTCAGCGTTCAGACCCTGGATCGGACCTAGAAGCGGCTGAGCTCCAAAGCCAGTCAGGACGCCGATTTGCGAAACAACACCGCCGGCTGCCAGGCTTGCGATCGAAGAGGCGTAGGTGTCGGGCCCGCCCAGCTCAAGCACATGGTCAACGCCCTCGCCATCGGTCAGCGACAGGGCCTGCTCGTGCCAGGTCGGATGGGTCCGATAGTTGATCGTTTCATCTGCGCCCAGGGCCCGGGCGCGTTCAATCTTGGCGTCGCTGGATGACGTAAGGATGACCCGGGCGCCAAGGGCCTTGGCGATCTGCAGGCCAAACAGCGAAACGCCGCCTGTGCCTTGCACGAGTAGGGTCTTGCCGTGACTTAGGTTGCCCCGTGCCACCAGGGCGTGCCAAGCGGTAACGCCGGCGCAAGGGAGCGTAGCCGCCTCGGCGAAATCGAGGCTCTCCGGAATGGCGACCAGGGCCTGCTCGGACATCACCAAGCGTTCGCTGAGCACGCCATCGGCTTCACCGCCGAGAGCTGAACCACGATGGTGGCGCGTGAACGGCCCTTCAGACCACGCCGGCATGAATGTAGGGGATACACGATCGCCGACACGCCAACGGGTCACGGCATCGCCGACAGCTGTAACGATACCGGCTGCGTCAGACAGGGGCGATAGCCCGGCGCTGACGCCAGGATAGGCGCCGTCGACGACCAGCAGGTCGCGATAGTTCAAGCTCACAGCGACGACCCGGATTTCCACCTGGTCCAGACCCAGTTGGACCTCGGCCAACGGGGCGGAACGGATTTCGTAGCGGCCGCTAGAGCCCGTCAGTTCATAGCGCACAGGCACGCTCGGCATGGCCAGGCGATGAGGGTGTTGCATAACGACTCCGTTTTCTTTATCGATCAATACATAATTGGCCAAGGGTGAGCCTTTTTATAGTGATCGATAAAGAAATGGTGTGTTGTGGCGCGTGGACGTAATCGAAGCTTCGATAGGGATCAGGCGCTCGACCGGGCCATGCGGCTATTCTGGGACCACGGCTACGATGGGGTCAGTATCGGGCGCCTGTGTGAGGCGATCGGCATCGCTCCCCCTAGCCTCTACGCCGCGTTCAAATCCAAAGAGGATCTCTATCGCGAGGCGGCGCTGCTCTATGGACAACGGCACGGCGAGCCCGTTTTTGCGGCTGCCGCTCAGGAAAAAACGGCCGCTGACGCCATAGCGCGCCTTTTGCAATTGGCAGCTGTTGCGTTTTCGGATCCTGGAACGCCGGCGGGGTGTTTTGCGGCGACAGGGCTGTTGACGACCTCGCCAAGCATTGAAAACCTGGCCGAGACCACCTGGGCCATGAGGCGCGCAACGCGCGACTGGGTTCAAGCCCGTCTCGAGCTGGAGATTGCCGCAGGCGCCTTGCCCGACCGCCTCGAAGCAGAACTGATTGCTGACTATGTGGCCATGTTGATTGAGGGGCTGGCCGTTCAAGCCCGAGACGGCACAAGCGCCAGAAGGCTGGGTGAACTTGCGAGCTTGGCGTCAGACAGTTGTCGTCACTTACTCGAGCCGTCACGCTTTTAGACGTATTCTTGACCTTCGACCCATCCTTCAGGTGCCGGGATCAAATATTCAATCGCTCCCCGTAGAAACTCGTGGATGCGGCTCCCCACATCGGTAGACTACATGCGACTTTAGTCACCATCTACGATGTTTGCAGAGCACCCCTTAAACACACAGAACGCGCTCAAGGCTATCCGCCCCTGGCTTCTGCGGACACACTCTTTCACCCGCCGCCGTCGCTGAAGCCAACTTTAGAAGGAGGGAGAGCAAGATAGGTCCATGGCGCGATCCTCAGCCACAGCGAGTGTAGAAGGTGGAATTCAGTGGATAGCGCTTGCTGATGCGATCGACCGGGACACCATCTTTCAGCTGCACAGCTGGAAGAGCGTGCGCTAGTTTTACGGCATGACGCGAGAGCCGCTGCCTGGGTGCCCCACAGATCCTCATGGTCCCCGTCTTGGCCAATGCACGCGGACCCGGCCCGCATTGCTCGCGCGATCATCGCGGATCGGGGAGCCTATCTCGCGGTCGGATGCCCAAGCGAGTGTGGTAAAACTCACAGCTGGCAGCGCGACCTAGGCCTTCAGGTCGACCAAGGTGCCTTTCTGGATTTTGTCTTTGTCGTCGCCCAAGACCTGTTGTTTGATCATTTCCTTGATCTGATCCTCGATCTTCTGGCGATCCTTGGAATCCATTGCCTTCAGCTCGACCTCGGTGACGCCGAGCTTGCTGAGCATAGCCGCGCGCATCTTCTGTGCCGGGGTCAGCTTGGCGTAGTCGAGAAACTCGTCCTTCGCGGATTTGGTGCCTGCGGCGCTGACGCTATCGGTAGAGCCGGTCGTGGCCGTCGGTGCGGTAGCAGTATTGATCTTGGCCAAGGCCGAGACGTTGACCGACGCTAGGATGCTGCTGGAACCAGAAACTAGCATGAGAACTCCCACCTTGAACTAAGGTGCGGCTCTCCTTGCAAGCTTCATGCAATCTTGGCCCGAAACGTGCCCAATAAAATCAATATCTTGCTAGGGCATCGGAATGGCTCACCGACCCCACCGCAATGATTGCCGTGTAGATTCTACCGCGGGGCGCTTTGACGTGTCTGCACCTGCTTCGAAGAGGGGCCCCGCCAAAGGATTGATGTCCACATTGATTTTACGGAAAGCTTGTCTCGCCATAAGGGCCCCAATCGGTGCCGATCGGGGCTCCTGCAGTCTGCCGATTTTCCCACTTAGTTCAATGCCAGGGCGCGGGATGGGCGGGTCTATCTTCGACACCGATGCACAGCCCGGCGCTAGGCGCCCACCGAACTGCCGCGCGTTCTTGGAGCTCTGCGGCCCAGTGGCTCGCTACTCGGATACGGCAATGTGCAACACCCCCGAACATGCGGTCTCTTCCGATAATGTTCATTATGAGCGAAATATATGTAGCCGGGCGAATTCTATTTTGAAGTGCGATTTGTGAGTTTTTCATGGGCTTAAGTCCACGGTTCTGTGCGGACGGCCACGAGACAACGCCCTAGATACTCCAGGAGCAGGGGCTGCTTTTTAGGGGTTGGAGACACGTCGTCCGGCTGGTAGTTCGTATTTATGCGAATTAGCGATAGTACGAAATTAGAAAATTTGGAACGCATTCGACTGTTGAAGGCCTTGGCCAGTCCGGTCCGCCTGCTGATCCTCGACTACCTCAAGCACGCTGCGGATCACTTTCCCCCTCAGGTGGACGGGGACTTCGAGGATGATGGCGTGTGTGCGGATTTTATCCGCGAGAAGCTGGGCATCGCTGCCGCGACTGCGTCCAGGCACCTAACGCTCTTGGTGGAAGCTAGGTTCTTGGTCGCGACACGAAAAAAGGGTTGGACCTTTTACCGCCGTGACGAGGCCGCAATCTGCCGTTTCACACAACACCTACAATCTTCACTTTGAGAACATCATTGATGTCAAAGCTCCCATACGTTCATGCTGATGTATTTAGTCGAACTGCTTTCAACGGAAATAGTTTGGCCGTTTTCCCAAACTCGGGCAAATTGAGTGCCGATCAGATGCTGCGGATCACGCAGGAACTCCGGCACTTCGAATCCATCTTCCTGGAGCCAACCGATCAACCAAATAGAGTGCGGGCGCGGGTTTTCGATCTATTCGAAGAGCTGCCGTTCGCCGGGCATCCGATTATCGGTGCCGCAGCCGTGTTGCACGCGCTTTCGGGCGCGGCCAAATCGCAGGCTTGGCGGTTCGATCTACCGGCAAAGTCCGTAACCATTTCCACAGAAGGCGGCGATGGTAGCTATTTTGGCCTACTCGATCAGGGTAAGCCGGCTTTCCTTGGCGAGGTCAATGCGCGTGCGGAGGTCTCGGAAGCCTTCTGCCTTGCGCTCGATGACCTGCACCCCGATCTTCCACTCGAAATTGTCAGCACGGGCCTGCGCTATCTGGTCGTACCCGTCTTGGCGGGTCGCTTGGCCAAAGCACGGATCGCCAAGGACATCACAGAGCTGCTCCGCAGGCTCGGCGCCCAATTTGCCGTCCTCCTCGACGAGTCGGCACTCGAAGTACGCCATTGGAACAATGACGGCGTCGCCGAGGACGTCGCGACTGGCAGCGCTGCGGGTGCGATCGGAGCCTATCGCCTTAGGCACGACTTGGTGCAGCCTGACGAAACCTTCATCCTCAATCAAGGCCGGTTCGTCGGCAGGCCTAGTCAATTGCACGTCACTGCGCGAGGCAAGCCGCGATCGGTCAGCTCGGTACTTGTTGGCGGCGATGTCGTTCTAGTTGGATCCGGCAACCTCAACGTCCTTCCGGGATTCATGGCATGATCGCCAAAGAGATGCCAAGCGTTCGCATCATTGGCGCCGACACCTTGCGCAAAAATGTGCGGTTCGAAGACCTCATCGAACCTGTCGCGCAGGCTTTCAAGCAGTCTAGCGAACAAAAAGCACAGAACGGCCTTATCGTGATGTTTCCAGCTGAAAAATGCGATCTCGGTGATGTCTATGTAAAAGCAGGTGTCCTGACTGGTCGGCGGCTTTTCATCGTGAAGGTTTCGCCTTGGTTTGCCGTCAACGCGATTTGCGGACAAACCCAAGGCGGTTTTATTGCTGTATTCGACAGTAGTACCGGTCACACATTGGCGATTATCAATGAAGAACACTATCTGTCCGACATCCGGACCGCCGCGGCTGGCGCTGTCGCGGCGAGAGTTTTAGCGCCAGATCAGATAACTACGGCCGCCGTTCTTGGATCTGGTGTGCAGGCCTACTGGCAGCCTATTGCGCTGTATGGTCAACGACCGTTCACGCACTTACTGCTGTGGGCGCGCAATCTCCAGAAGGCCGGCCTGTTGAAAACTCGGTTGGAGCAGGCGCTCCCTCAGGTTGAAATCGAAGTATCGGATGATCTCGAGCGCGTCGTGCGCTCGGCAGACGTCCTCATCACAGCGACCCTTTCGCGAGAACCTCTAGTGCGTGGCGAGTGGCTCCGTCCCGGCCAGCATATCACCGCCGTAGGCGCGGACGATGCAACCAAGTGTGAGCTGGACGCCGCCGCCCTGAGACGCGCCCGCGTCTTCGTTGATTCAATCGACACAACCTTGGCCAATGGCGATGTGTATCGAGCCATCCAGGCCGGAGAGTACAATCGGAGCCAGGTTTCTGGTGAACTGGGAGACGTCATAGCCGGGCGATCAATCGGGAGATCGGGGCCGGACGACATCACGATCGCCAAGTTGGTTGGCATCGGCGCTCAAGACCTCGCGGCAGCGGAAACGGCGCTGGAGAAGCTGTCGGCTGCATGAAAGCTATCCGCTCCCGACATCGAACACATTCTGCAGTATCTGTGGTTTCATCCGCCGATTTTTGAGCACGACGGAGAATGGTGGGCGCATTTGGACGTTCGCGCTTTGTCTGCCTGTGCAACAAGAATGGGCAGTTCGTCAGTTCCGGCCGGGAAGCCTTTGAGTCGCAGCTCTTAGTCGGGTACGCACCCGCCGGGCGACCCGCCGCAGTAGCTGATCACGGCGTCGCCATAGAGGTTGGCGCATCCGCTAACGACATCGTCGTTCGAAGGGCGTCCGCCCGCCGATACTTCGCTGAGCAATATCCCCACCTGGCCTAGCGCTATTCCTTCAACGCCCTCCTCGAAGTTGCGACACTCCGGCGATGGACTATAGGCGGACACTGCGGAGGACATCTGCCGGTGGGCCAAGCGGTTGTCCGAACTTTGGATGATGGTCTGTCCCACCATGCTGTTGACGTGGTCGAAGCAGCGAAGTTGCACCTTCATCGTGGCGTAGGTCTCGCAGGATGAAATCCTGAACGGCTCGCTTGAGGCCGACTCCTCGTTGACCACTTCCGCCTCTGTCGTATCCGCCTCGATCGCCGCGTCCGCATCTTCGACGTCGCTGCGCTATTTCCGGACATTGGGACCGCTCTGGCTACCGGATCTTAAAACCAGCAGCTTCACCTTTACTTGCGTCGCCGCTTGCATCCGCTAAGCGGTAAAGTTGCACTTGGCCGCGACTTCGCCATAAAGTGTGCGGATTCGCGGGGGCAACATGGCTGACATCGACGACGAGATCGCGGAACTGCGTAAGCGCCTAGCTCAGTTGGAGGCGCGAAGGAGCGAGGAAAAAACGGATCCCACTATCGACGCGGCGGGACCAGTTGCCCCGGCCGAGCAGAAAAAGCCGAACCCAGCCGCGCTCGTCGCACTAGCTGTTATCGGCGTCTTCGCCCTCATCATGGTGGCACGCAGTTGCGATCCCGGCCCAACCACTCCAGCGCCTTCTGCCCTAGCGACTACGGCTCCAGTCACACCTTATACGCCGCCCTCGCCCGTCACCCCGGCCACACCCCCGGTTCCGTCCTACGCCTGGACCTATGTCGATGACGTCGACCCGATGAGTGACCGCAAGACGCTCTTGGCGTGCGTGGATTCAACCGACCAAGTGTCACTCAACCCGCCCTATGAACCGGTGACAGCCAAGCTTTGCGTCCGCAACAGCCCAAAGTTCGGCATTGACGTGTACTACGCGCTGAACGGCGACGGCCAGATTCTCTGTGACAGTTACGATGGCTGCAGCGTGAAGGTTCGCTATGGTGACGCGCCTGCCGGTCGGAACGGTGCCAACAGTGCGGCTGACCACTCCTCCAACATCGTTTTCCTGAACGGCGCACGCGCCGTCGCGGCGCGCTTGGCCAAAGCGAAAACCACGAAGATCGAACTGACCTTCTACGAGGCCGGAGTGCAGTCCGTGACTTTCCCCACGGAGGGGCTGGACCTCGGCAAGGTGGGCCTCAGCGGAAAGGCGAAGGCGCGCCCTTGAAAGCGCGCGCCACTCGCGCGGAGTTCACCGAACGCCATCCGGATCAGGATGGAATGGGCTTTATCGCCCAGCAGAAGAGCTTTCGATCAACTTGAGAAGGATTTTACCTGCCATGGCTATACTCAAGGTGCTTCAATCCCATCGTCTTATTGCCGGACTTCTGGCGGCACTGATATTAGCTCTGGTTTACAACGGGCTTATCGCCGCGCCGGTGGCCGCGGGCTTAGCCAAGGACGAGCGGAACAAGGGCCTTACCCTGGTGGCCTATCGCACCAATGGCTTCCAGCCACGGGAAATCACACTCGATCTGTGGTCCGCTGAGGAAAAAGCGCCAATCGATCTGTTCAGGGCGCTCTTTCAGGCTTCCGAAGCACTGGGCGAACGGAAGTTCTCCCAGGTGAGACTAGCAAGGCTGGGTCACGTCGTGTTTGTCCTATCGGGCGAGGATTTTTCCGCGCTCGGCCAAGCTTATGGCCAAGGCGAAAACCCCATCTATTTGGTTCGGACCCTGCCGGAGAAGCTGCAAACCGTTTCCGGCGCTCCGGCCTTTGACACCTGGACCGGCGGCTGGCTGGGCGTGCTCGGCAAACAGATGGAGGACAGCAATACCTTCGCACAGGCCTGGATCGACGGCGCGCCCACCAATCCTTGACACAATTCACGCTCGCCTTGACCGCCGTGCAGTTTACGTTTGGCGCCAACTTCAGACATTTGCTCCCTTCCAGAAACGCGACATTGGCTCAAAGCCATTGGCCCCATTGTCTAGCGCCAGCCGATTTGATGCAGCGCATGGACTTAGTCCTCTTGGGCAATCAGGGTCGGTCCAGAGGCGCACATTCTGAGACTCCCGCCCGGACTGCATTCGGTATTGGAGACCTCACGAATGACGGCGACTTCCACGACAAGCTTCGACGTAGTCGTCATCGGCGGCGGGCAGGCCGGATTGGCCACGGGCTATTTCCTTCGCCGAACCGGCCTGAGCTTCGCAATCGTGGACGGCGAGGCAGACCCCGGCGGGGCTTGGCGACATGGCTGGGATTCACTTCGGCTCTTCTCACCCGCTGATTGGAGCTCCTTGCCAGGCTGGCCCATGCCCCCCAGTGGCGAAGCCTATCCCACGCGCGATGAGGTGGTGGCCTATTTGGCGGCCTACGAGGCGCGCTACGATCTGCCGGTCATAAGGCCCGCAGAGGTCGAACTGGTTCGCGCTGAACAGGATGCGCTCGTCGTGGAAACCTGCCCTGCAACCTGGCGGGCCCGCGCTGTGGTGAGCGCCACTGGCACTTGGCGCGCGCCCTATAGACCACTCTACCCGGACCAAGTCCGTTTTGAAGGTGTGCAAGTCCACTCGGCTCAGTATCGCCGTCCGGAAGCGTTTGCTGGGCAGCGAGTGCTGGTCGTCGGCGGCGGCAATAGCGGCGCACAGATCTTCGCGGAGGTGTCGCAGGTCGCTGACACGACGTGGGTGACACAGGCGCCGCCAGCCTTCCTGCCGGACGAGGTCGATGGGCGCGTGCTGTTCGACCGGGCAACTGCCCGCTGGCAGGCCCAACAGGGGATTGCCGCCGATGCGCCGCCACCTGGGGGTCTCGGCGACGTCGTGATGGTTCAGCCCGTCAAGGCGGCCCGCGACCGCGGCGTTCTGAAGACTGTTCGCCCCTTCGAGCGCTTTACCCCACACGGCGTCGTCTGGACTGACGGGCGGGAGACCAAGGTCGATGCCGTGATCTGGTGCACAGGCTTCCGACCGGCCCTACAGCATCTGGACGCTCTGGGCGTGATTGAACCGTCTGGACGGGTGGCGGTAGACGGCACGCGGTCGGTCAAAGAGCCGCGCCTGTGGCTGGTGGGCTATGGCGAGTGGACGGGTTTCGCGTCCGCAACCTTGACCGGCGTCATGCGGTCCGCAAGGGACACTGCGCGTGAGATCGCCCAGGCGCTTCTGCCAGCCTAACCTCTCCCGTCCGGAACGGTCACTGACTGGCATCCAAGTTTTCCAGCCGTTGTGCGCCATTACCGGACCTTGAAGTCACTCCAGATTCCGGACGTTCAGCCGCCGCCGCTGCAAGATTTCCATCAGCGCTCAACCATGCTGCTGCGTGGCCGCAGCCGACGCGACAGAGGCCCCGGCTTGCTCCGACGCCTGGTCACCGCCGCCGTGCTATTTTGCAGGCGACAAATCTGAGGCCCCGAACGGACCGGGGCTCGCAGCTTCAACCGATGGCCGCTAATTTCTCAAGCTCGACCCGAAGCGCGGTCTGCCAGGCCAGATCCTTGTGCCGAAAGCCCCAGCCGGCGTCCTGGACGTCAGCGACGATCCGCGCGGCAAGCTTGGCCAGTCCCGGCATTCCGGAAACCTCGATCGACCATCCTATCGGCGCGAAATGAACCAGCTGATTGCGGATTTCGTCGTGGAATTTGCGCAACCAGCTGAACTCGCCATCGCTGATCGCGATCGACGGCGCCGCGCCGCCGCCGGCCGAGTCTTTCTTGCGCACGGCTTTCAAAAGGTCGGGCATCCCCATCAGCTCCGTCCGCTTTGGCGCGGACAAGGTCTCGTCCTCGCGAGAGGCTTCGAGATAGGTCATCCACTCCTCGGTGCTGCGCGGTGTCAGAGCGCCAACCGGATGGGCCGTCGTCAGCAGGTGGCAGACGCAGGCGCCCTGGATGGCGGAGTGCAGCGCCAGCATCACCCATTTCCAGGCCTGCGGATCCTCAGTCGTTGCGGCCCAACCACGCACCGCTTGGCGAACGGAGGCGGCGACGTCTTCGACCTCGTCGGTTCGGACCCATATCCCCTCGCCCACCATGCCACGCCTCCCCCAGCCAAGTCGCCAGGCGACAGCCTTAGACCTTCTTGCGCTGAAACGGGGACTTTGGTCTCGCGGAGACTCAAGCGTTGCCGCTAGCCTCGCATCGGAAGGAAACTCCTCATGCCCATCGTCTTCGACGATATCGACCGCGACCACCAAGGACCGCCCACGGCCGGTGAAACGCATTTCAGCTACCTCAATCGCTCGGGCCGCATTGAGGCCGAACGCGTGCGCGCTCTTGTTGAGGACTGGATCTCCCGCTATCCGGCTAGCGATCTCACCGCGCTGGTCGCGCGTTTGCGCTCTTCAATCGACGCCGCCCACTACAGTGCGTTCTTCGAACTGACCGTTCATGAACTGCTCGTGCAAACGGGCCACATGATCGTCGCGGTGGAGCCAGAGGTCCCTAACTCCAATCATCGGCCTGACTTCCTCGTGGAGGCTCCCAACGGGGCTCGCTTCTACTTGGAAGTGGTGACCTCAATCGCCCAGACACCTCAGGACGTTGCTGCGGACAAGCGATTGAATGACGCCATGGGCATCGTCGATAACGCCGACGCAAAGCTCTTCTTCCTGGACGTCGAGATCGAAGGCAAGCCGAGCCAGCAGGTCAGCGCCAAGGCGCTGCGGCCAGCCCTAGGGGCCTGGATCGCCGCCTTGCCCGCGACCGAAGCGGTCAGGGACGAGCCGCCGTTCGTCTATGCCGAATACGGTATGACCCTCACCATCAGCGCGTTTCTGCGCAGGACGCCGCGCGAGGACGTCGGCGGCGCGATCGGCGTACAGAACATGGAGCCCTACTGGGGCACGCCAGGCGACGGCATCCGCGAGTCCGTCGAGAAGAAGGCGTCACGCTATGGTGATCTGGACATCCCTTACGTCGTGGCCGTCAACGCCATGAGCGACTACAAACGCGAGGAGGACGCCATCGACGCCATGTTCGGTTCGCCCTGTGTGGTTGTTCGGCGCTACGACGATGGTCGAACCGAAACCGCCGAAAGCCGCAACAACGACGGCGTCTGGCAAGGCGAGAAGGGGCCGCGAAAGAAGGGCCTGAGCGCGATCCTATCGACCGAACGCCTGATGCCCTGGAGTGTCGGGCAGCGACGCGCCCGACTGATCAGGAACCCTTGGGCGACGCACCCTTTGCCGCCCCTTCCTCTAGGTGTCGATGAGCTAAACCCGATCGACGGGAAGCTGGATAAGACCAACGGACAGTCGTTCGCCGAGCTGTTCAACTTGCCACCCAGCTGGCCCGAGGACTGAGGCCGCTGCCCACGAACGTCGCTTAAGCTTGACCCGTTTTGCATTGGTGTTCTTTTTCAGCCCCGCTCAATGGCAAGCCGCAGATCATGTTTTCCTCGGACGAAGCGCTTACCCACAAATGGCAGCTCGATCAGGTCCGGTTGCTGCTCAACGGCCATCCGAACAATGACGGGTACTTCCTGGCGCAAGCCGCCGAGATGCACGCCCTGCAGGTGATCGACGCGGTCGCACAGTTGCGGTTCGCCGCCACTCAGGCCGGGGCACGCGCGCAAGGCCCGTTGGGCGACCATCTGGTCTATGGCGTGGGGCGACGGACCGGCGACATCTGGGGTGCCATGCGCGAATTGGTCTCGATCTCACCGCCAGACCGCAAGAGGCCACTGACCACGGAACAGACCGATCGAGCGTCGCGTGCGCTGAACACGATCTACATCAACATCCGCGGCACGATGGATAACTTCGCCTGGGCGGCCATCGAGCGCGCAGGCGGGATCAAGAGCGTGCGCCTATCACCAACCGCGATTGACCTCTTCGGCGACAAGTTTTCCAAAGTCGAGGCGTTCGGCGACCTGCCGCGAAAGCTCTCGCTGCTCCTCGACTGGAACAACCAGGTGAAGTCGCGGCGCAATCCCTCGGCTCACCGCGTTCCGCTGGCGGTAATACCCGCCGTGCTCAACCCGGACCAAGCCGAGACTTTCAAGCGGCTGACAGCGGAGATGACCGCCCTGCCGCAAGGTCTCCCGGACCACGAGGCGATCACGCACATGGCCGAGCAACAAGCGGCGGTAAAACTCAAGATCGAGGCGCTGGGGGTCTTTTGGCCAATGTTCGCTCACATGCCCAGCGAAGGCGCCATCCCGATCTATCCGACCGTCGCCGAGGACGTAGGTCAAATGGTGCGCGTCGGACGGATCGTTCTGGGCCACCTCGGGGCCCAATCGTAGCTTGGATGCGTGGTTCCAGTCGGCCACTGTAGGACCCTCGTGGTCAAAGCTGGCGGGAAGAGCGCGCCTCGACACGGCGGCGCAGCGCTATGAGCGGCCTCTCGCTCTGCTTCAAAAAGGCTAAGTTCGGTGCCCTTCGACGACTAGTGTTTATTCGAATGTTGGCTCGGCCTTGCGGGCTCCCGCCTCCAAGTCTGTGAGGTATTTGACGAGGCTCCGATGGAAGTCATCGGCCCATTTGCGCACTGCCGGGTTTTGATGATTTCCCAAGCCCCGCAACATCGCCAGACGCCGGCGGTAGCGGAAGCCGTACTCGCCGCTCGAGGCGCCGGTGCCAAAGCGGCGCTCGAAGGTTTCATGGACCTCCTCATCGCCGCCGACCGCGTTCAGCAAGCGCATCGCCAGCGGCGTCCAGGCAAAGTCCTTACCTTCGCCGGTCTCGAAATAGGGGATGAGCTGGGCCAGGCGTCGACCGCGGTCGAGACGGTCCTCATCCATCCAGCTCATCAAAACATCCGACGCGATCGCGGCGATGAGGTTGAACCCGCCACCGTCGTCATCGTCGTAATTCTTCAGCAGGTGGTCCAACTTGTAGCGAACGTGGTCCCAGGTCGTTGATAGGTAGGTGTCGAGCACGAGGCGCGGATGATCGCGAGCGATAACCCCCATCAAGCCTGGCAGGCCATGGAGCCAAAAATCATTGTCTTCCTCCACGTGCTTGGCGATGCGGGTCAGAAGGCCAGCGGCGGTGGCTTCCCCCTCGGATCCGCCGAGCACACGATCGGCCAAGGCGGCCAGTTGGTAGTCGCCCGACCGCCCCTCATCGTTGGAGAACGCAATCGCCTCAAGAATCCGCCGTCCCGCCGCTCGCAAGGCTTGTGGCCAGGCCTCCTCGTCGGCCTTGGGTCGCTTGGCGTCCAGCAGGTGCAGCGCAGTCGAAGGCTGGCCATGATCCAGAACAGCGTCGACTAGGGCGGCCAAGGCGTCAGGCGCGACGTCGGCGCTAGCCTTGAAGCGCCACAGGGTCTGGGCGACACCTTCATGGACCAGACCTTGGGTCAGGACGGTGATCATGCGGGCGATCCCGGCCTCGCCGACCTCGCCGCTTTCGACCTCCAGCCACGGCAGCAGGCTAGCGACGAGCGGATCGCTCACCCCCGCCTCCAGCCAGCGCTCGGCCACTGCCGGATAGGCTTGCCGGCAGTGGCCGAAAAACCCAGCGATCGTCGTGGCGTTGAGGTCGCCGCGTGGCACGGCCCTGGCCTGTATCAACAGGTCCGCCCAGGCCTGGTCCAGATCCTGCGCGGCCTGCGCCCACCCCGCCCCGAACTCGCTTCCCGCCACATGGGGATCGCTCAAGGCCACGGTGAGCAAGGCCTTGCCCTCATCGCCCGCCGCGAAGGCGTCACCGCCGACTTGGCGAGCCCGAGCGCGCGCGGTGTTCCAGGAGTCGACGGCGTCGTCGCCGTCGGGGTCATGCCAATCCCACAAGCGCTGACGCATGAAGGCGTCGAACTGCTCTTGGAGCGTTTTAGGCCGCAGCGCCGCCTCGCAGTCGCGCATCGCCTGGGTCTGATCGTCACCCTTTCGATGATTGAGCACATCGCAGGCGGCAAACCACCCCTCGCCCCAGAAGGCCAGATCGGCGACCTTGATCATGGTCTCGACGGTCTGGGCGTCGATGGCGGCGATGCGCACCAGATCGGGATAGGCCTTGGCCAGGATCGTACGCGCCATCACGGGCTCGGCTCCTACGATCATGCCGAACGCTCGGTCCAGGGCCACCGTGAACCAAGCCAAGACCTGCTTGTCGCCTGTCGCCCACCACCCCGCTGTACGGCGCCGGGCCCCGAACGGTTCAATCGAGGATCGGTTGTTCGGACGCGTCATCAAGGCGGCGCGTAAAGCGTGGAGACCCAGCAGACGCGTTGGAGCGTCCTGGCTGGCCAGCAGATCGTCTAGCAACGCGAACCGCTGCTCAGGCAAGGCCTCCGTGTCCGACATGATAGCTTGGAAGAGGCGGGTGAACCGAGGTCGCAGTTGCTCGATCATCCGCGACTCGTCCTGGCCGATGACCAACTGGGACAGCAGCCGCGCGGCGGGGTCGAAAAGTTCGGCCTCGTAGGTCAGCTTGCACAGCAGGGCGGTGATCTGACGCGCGGCCTGGTTGGTGTAGACGATGGTCTCGGTCGCGCCATAGCGAGCAACGTAGTCCTGCAGGATCCCCAGGACACGGGCGGGAGCCAGCGGGGCCAAATGGGCCAGCACTTCGATCGCCGCCTTGTCTTCGCGTGACGGCCTGGCCAGCTCCTGCCCCGGAGCCAGGATCATCTCGGCCATTGCCACCGCCTCGGCGCGATCGTGCAAGGCCCCCAGCCGCTTGGCGAACGAGGTCGCTAACCGAGCCGGAGCGGCCGAAAAGATCGCAAACAAGCGGGAGGCCGGGATCCGCGCGACCGCATCCTTGGCCAAGTGGATCGCCAGGGCCTGGGGCAGGATCGCGCGCTGCTTGCCGCGTTGCTGAGCCAGCCCCCTGTCCAGCAGTTCGCCAAGCCTGTCGAGAAAATCGGTCTCACTGGTTCCGGCTAGGCCCGCCAGCACCGCCAACTCATCTGGATTGGGGTCACCCTCGACATAGAAGGCATAGACCAAGGCGGCGATGCGAGCGACCTGATGGAGCTTGGGATCGTGACCGCGACGCCCCGTGAGAAATAGTCGATCCACCAGGGCGGCGTCTTCGAGATTGGCCAGGCTTCCCGAGGTCGCCGCGGTCTTGGCCAGCGCCAGGGCGATGCGGGTGTTGCCTTCGGAAAACTCGACGACGCGCCGCACGTCCGCGGCGTTCAGATGCGGCGCGCGCTGACGCAGCAGACGCTCGATCAGAACGTCGCCACCCGCCTCCAGGCGCGCAACCACGGTCTTGTCGGGCTGATCGGCCCCGATGTCGAAATCGATGGTCAGCAGGCTGAACTTGGCCTCGGGCCGGCTGGCGATCGCGGTCAGCAGGCTGTGCATCTGGGTGGGACAGTTATCGACAATAAGGATCGGCGCCTGATCCGCATCGATCAGGGCTCTCGCCATCGCGGTGGGCGCCACCTCCATGTCCGGATCACCCGCATCGCCATAAACGGCCAGATGCGCGGGCAAGGCTTGCTCGCCAACCCGCTCGTCGAATAAGGCCTGCACCAGACGAGTCTTGCCCATCCCTGACTGGCCAAGAAGACGCACCACGCTGCGCGGACGACGCAGAGCGTTGCGCAAGGCGTCCAGGCCCTCGACCACACCGCGCGCAGAGGTGTTAGCGCCAACGGTCAGGCGCGCCTGGTCGTCGGCCAGAAACACAGGCTCGAGACCCTGATCGGGCGCCGACCAATTGGCCAAGTCCGCCCAGCCGCGCGTCGAGCGGCCCGCCTTTTCAAGCAGCCAGATAGCGACAGACCGATGTTGCCGCGCCCAGTCGGCAAGGCGGCTGGCGTCATAGAAATCGAAATGCGGCGCGGGGGTCTCGCAGCCCCCAAAGGCCAGGCGCATGGCCCTGACCCGCTCCTCGCGTCCCATCCCGGTGAGGTTCTCGTGGCCGCAGGCGATGATGTAGGCCCCGTCGTCCTGGCCCAGGGTGATGATCGAGGAGCGCAGGACGCCCTTGAAGCGCATCTCCTTGTCGACATCTGCCTTGTCCATGGTCGTGGCCTTGACCTGGAAGCCCAGCGGCAGACGCGGCAGATAGCCGTTGCCGGCCCCTTCCCCTTCCACGCGCACGTCGATGCCGCCGTCCTTGGCCTTTTGATGCCCCCCGGCGATCAGGCCGGCCGGGGATAGGCCCATGGCCTTCATCTCTGCTTCGCAAAGCCTGCGCACGAGCTCGCGAAGGGCGACATCGTCCAGCGCCTTCACGTCACTGGGGACGGGGTCCAGGACCCAGCTCATCGGGCCGGTCCTTGCGAGAATCGCAGAGCGTTCATCAACCGAGCATGACACCCACCCGCCCGGCCGTCGCCCTCAGTAGGCCAAGCTCGCGGGTCGCCGATCTTTGTATTCGCCAACGCTTAGCTGTGTGCCGAGAGCATCACGTTTTACGTCGCTGAGCGTCAGATTATTGTTTGCCAGGTCGTGTTGCTGGCGCTTCGGCTGCGGCCAGGAAGCGGACCTTCCCAACGTCAGAGAAGAGTCAACTACCGTCCTTGGGTATGAAGGATCGGCACACGACCGGTTTGACCATTTGATTGGGAAAACAGCCCGATAGGCGATCCATGTGCAATCTGTAAGCGATGATGAAGGCCCGAGCCGAGGTCGCCGCCCTGACCCGCGCGATGTCGGACCGAAACAACAACCAGCTGCCAATGCCCGGTATTTTACCTGACTACGCCGCAGTCAGCCCATCGGAACCCGGTTCTCGATCTATGCAAAGGCCGCCGACCGCGTAGGGGGTCGAGATTTCTTCAACTCGCACCATTCATGGGACTACGAGATCATTCCCAAAGCTTAATTGCCCCGGCGAAGGGCCAACTACGCCTAACTAAAATGATGGCTGCAAGGAGCCCGCGCATCGCGCGTGGCGGAACGCGCCGTCGAGCGACCGGCGGTGCCCAAAAGGCGCCCGCCAGGGGCGGACCCGCAGGAGCCGCGAAGCGGCAGGACCGAGCATGCCCGTCTTCCGCTCCCCATATCGGGGCGTTACGGGGTGTCCCCGCTCGAAGGGTTCGGCCGAGACACCGACTGGCTCGACCGCAGGGGAAGCCTTTCCTCCCATAACCCCCTACCCCTCCACACAGTCCTCCAGGACATAGGTGTCACCCTCGCGGCCGGTCACGCGGGCCACCTCCTGGACCCGCCGTCCGGCCGGCGCACGGGCGATATGGATCACTAGGTTGATCGCCTGGGTGATCGCCCGGTAGGGGATACGCTGGGTTACTTCCCCGATCAGATCCTCCAGCCGCGTCAGGCCCTCTGCGGCGCTGTTGGCATGAATGGTCGCCAGACCGCCGGGATGGCCCGTATTCCAGGCCTTCAGTAGGTCCAGCGCCGAGCCGTCCCTCACCTCGCCGATGATGATCCGGTCGGGCCTCAGCCGCAGCGTGTCGCGGACCAAATCGGTCATGGTGACCTGCGGCTCCGTCCGTTTGGTTAGCATCTGGATCTGGTCTGCGGCTGAGCATTGCAGCTCTGCCGTATCCTCGATCAGCACCACCCGATCCTCGGCGAAGGCGGGCTCGGCCAGGATGGCGTTGGCTAATGTCGTCTTGCCCGATCCGGTGCCACCAACGATCAGCATGTTCTGCCGTGCGACCGCCGCCGCTCGGATGATCGCCGCCTGACCTTCGGTCATCATGCCGCCGGCGACATACTCGTCCAGAGTGAACACCACCTCCGGCCGTTTGCGGATCGCGAAGGCCGGGCTGGAGACCACGGGCATGAAAGCGCCCTGGAAGCGCTCCCCGGTCAGCGGCAAGGTCGCGCTGACCCTAGGGTGATCACGGGTGACCACCTCGCCGGCGTGGTCGGCCAGCAGGCGCAGGATGCGGTCGGCGTCAGCCGCTGCCAGGTACTCGCCGGTCCACGACCTCCCCTCCCCGATCCGGTCCACCCAGATCTTGCCGTCGGGATTGACCATCACCTCGACGACCAGGCGCTCGGCGAGGGCGCCGGCGATGACCGGGCCCATCGCCTGGCGCAGGGCCGCGACCTTGCGATCGGTTACGACAGGATGCTGCTGCGACATGGCGCTCTCCAGGAACTTGGGTTGGATGGGGGCGATGAGCGCACTACAGGCTCCCGTCGTCATCGCCGGGCCGCAGGGCGGCGATCGGTTGGGGCGCCAGGTAGTCCTCGGTCAGGTGGCCCTCTGGCGCTTCGGCAGCGCCTTTCCCGGCTCCCGAGCGCGCTCGGGGCGGCGAGACACCCTCAAAGCCTTCAGGAGCAGCCACCACGGCCCGCACACCCTTCCAGTCGATCGAAGCCCGTCCAGGCAGGTCGGCGGCCTCTGGGCGCTGCTCATAAGCCGCGGGCACGCCGTTGAAGTAGTCCCCCGTCCGCGCCTTGAAGAACGGCTCCTCGTAGTAGCGAATCTTGTCGGCGAGTATCGGCTTGGTGTTGTTGACGAACAGGAACTGCTTCCTGTCGTCGAGGCCGCGCACATCCTCCTCGGAGAGGATGTAGCGCTGCTGCTCCGACTGCGAGGTCGAACGGTTCGCGCGCCCGAAAAGGCTGCGCGGATCGCTGTAGCTCTCCCGCATCTCCAGCGCCTTGCCCGCCCGGCGCGTCACCTTGTCGATGCTGGTGGGCTCCGAGGTCGCGAAGCAGGCCGTGATGTGCATGTTGTCGAACAGCGGCGTCTTGTCCCCGTACTTGGAAAAGACGTCGTTGAAGCTCTGGCAGATCAGGTGGGCGGTGATCCCATAGCCGGCCATCTCGCCCATCGCGTTTTCCAGGAAGGGAAGACTGCCAAGCTTCGGAAACTCATCGAGTAGCAACAGAAGCCTGTGCAGCTTGCGCCGGCGGCGGCTGTCGAAATGCTCGTGCTCCATCAGGCTGTTGATGGTCTGGCGCGTGAACACCCGCACCAGGAACGCCAGGCGGTCGGCATGGGCCTGCGGCGTGATGATGTAGAAGGACACCGGCGCCTCCGAGCAGACCAGGTCGCCGATGGAGAAGTCCGACCAGCTGGTCGCGTACTCCACCAAAGGGTCCGCCCACAGCGACAGTGACGCCCGGCAGGTGGCCAGGACATTGGATTTCACGCGCTCGTCCATGGTCGAGAGCGCCGTCGCCCCCAGCAGGACCTCGGGGTGGATCTCCGCGATCGGCGCGCCCTCGGCGTCGCGCGCGAGCCCGTCCGCCGCATGATAGTCCGGCCGCCAGCGGTGCTGGGTATTCATCATCGCGTGCAGGGTTGGTTCGATGTTGATCAGCAGCCGCCGGACCTGGGCCAGGTTCTTCTTGGTGTCCTCCTCGCTGTAGAGAACGTGCAGGATGATCGCGGTGAAGAAGTCCGTCGCACTCTGGTCCCAGAAGTTCAGGTCGCCGGCCTTTCGGCCCAACGGGTCGACCAGGATCCCGACCACGTTCTGGATATCGGCGATCTCCATCGGCCCCTTGCGGACCTCGAAGAGCGGATTCCAGCGGACGGTGTTTGGGTCGGTCGGCGAGAAATAGAAGACGTGGCTGAACGTCTTTCGGTGATCGGCGGTGATGTGCCAAAGCTCGCCCTTGCGATCATAGATGAAGGCGCTGTGCGGCCAGGCGATCAAGGTCGGGACCACATGCCCGGCCCCCTTACCGCTCCGCGACGCGCCCACGATGATCGCGTGCTCGATCCCGCCATAGGTCAGGTATCGGCCGTTGAAGCGGCCGAGCACCCGGCCGCTGATCTGACCGCTGGTTTGCCCGCCAGGGCCGAAGAGTTTGGCGCGCCGCACGTCATCGACGTCGGCCCAGGCGTCCCGGCCAAAGGCCTTGGGCTCACGCTGGGATCGGCGGGTCAGCAGCGCCGCCAGCATCACCGGCCCCATCGCGACGGCCAGGGCAGCCAGGCCCGCCAGATCGAACGTCTTCGGGTAGCTCGGTTGGAAGCGCGTGTACCAGCTGACGAACGACCAGGGTGCATAGACCCGCACCGTCCCCAGGTCGAAGGCACCGCCCCCAAACTCGCGCGGATAACCGTAGGTCTGCGCGACCATCTGAGTGGCCAGCGTCAGACCAAGAAGGATCGACAGGCCCGCCAAAGGCAGGATAATCGAGGCGCGCGTTGAGGCGTTCATCGTCCCTCTCCTGCCTTAAGAGCCTGGAATGAAGCCACGTCCGATGACGCGCCCCAGTCCTCGGTTGAGACGTTCTACGGCCTGTTGGCGCGCCGGCGCCGGGAAGCGCATCACCGCCTCCCGCGCGGGGCCACCGATGTCGCGGATGAAGCGGGTTTCGTCGGGGACCTTGGCCGGCACACGAAGCTCGCCTTGCCCCAGCGCCTGGGCGACCCGCAGGTCGTTGAAGGTCCGCGTGGCGCCGGCGATCCGCTTGTCCGCGCGTTTGACTTTCCGCTCCAGGGTCCGCTTGCGACGAGCGACATCGGCGGCGGTCTCGAGCTGCGGGCCCCGGCGCGCCGCCACATAGGCCTGGCCCTGCGGCGAACGTGCCCAGGACGCACGAACCTCAAGCTGCAGGTCAGCCCGCCGGAGCGCAGAGCGCGCCCGCGCAATGGCGTTCAGTTCGGCGTGCTTCGCCCAGATCATCCGGGCCGGATTGCGCAACCATTGGACTAGGTTCAACCGCTTGGACCGTACCCCGGCGACGCGTCGCTCGACACGGGCGAGGCCAGCCTTGGCAGCCGCGCGCTCACGCACCGCCTCCCTCGTCAGCGCTCGTTCGATCTGGCCTGCGGTTTCGATCTTCGGCCCGCCCAAGCCCGCCCGCTCAGCCGCCCAGCCATCGCGCTCGGCGACCATGCGAACCCGCATCTGCTCGGCTTCCTTGACCAGCTTGGCGACCGGAACCGAGATCAGCGGCGCGGCTTCAACAAGCCGATCGGCGGTCTCCTGAAAGTCCCGCCGAAGCTCTGCCCGCTTGCGGTTGTGCGCGGCCGCGTCGCGGTTCTGCTCGCCCCGTTCAGAGGCGATGTTCTTGCGCTCCAAGGCCGAAGCCGTGGATCCAAGGTGGACACCAGGCTCGCGATCCAGGCCCCGCTCGGCGAGGGACAGATGCGAGACCTGCGGGGCGTCCGGGCCAAGGTGCCGACGCAGGTGCTGGTTCTGTGTTTCGGCCCACGCCGCGCGCCACTTACGCACTGCCTGCGGACTCCACCATTCCGGCGGCTTTCGCCCGAATCCCGCCGGTCCGACAGAGCGCGTCGTGACCAGCACATGGGCGTGGAAATTGCGCTGATCGCCATCTTTTCCGGGCCGGTGCATCGCCATATCGGCGATCATCCCCTGCCCGACCAGATGCTCTGAAACGAAGGCCCGGACGAGGTCGCGCCGCTGCTCGAAATTCAGTTCGTGCGGCAGGGCCAGGAGCAACTCCCGAGCCGGCACGGCGTCCTTCCGCGACTCCCGCGCCTCGGCCGCATTCCACAGCACCTCGCGGTCCCGGAAGGCTGGAGGCGCACCGGCGGGCGCCAGGATTTCCGCGTGCTCGATGCCATCCTTGGCGGCGAAGTCGAACTCCATCGCCAGGCGCTCATCCATCAGCCGGTCGCCTGACCGGTAAGCCGCGGCGGCCACAACCGAGCGGCCCGCCGAACGCTGGATTGTCTGCACCTGGCAAAGGAACGACGCCATCTCTTCCCTCCGATTGGCCGGCCCTGCCGGCTGGATCGCTAAGGGCTGCGCCCTTGGCTCAAGGCTCCAAGGCCGGGCAGGCCGTCGGGAGGCTTGAGGGTGCCGGGCGGAGCCTGGCCGCAGGGTTGGTGGGCGTAGCCCAACCAACCCGTATATGCGCCATTGTCCGTAATTACTGTTATGCCATGGATAGACCATTACGGACTTTATCGATAGGTTTAGACCGCTGGGGCCTTTTACGACAACTACGGTGTTCGCCATGACCACGGTCGATAAGCGTCGAAGAAACACTCGCCCGTCGAAATATCGCCCGCGAACCGAGGCACAGAAGGAGCAACGGCGCGAGCTGTGGATCGCTAGGACAGAGGACCGCGAGCAGGGTCGGCGGGTCTCTGAAGAAGACGCGCTGAAGCTCCGATTGGACGAGCTGGAGACCGCGCTTCGCGATGCCGGCCATGACGGCGTGCATCGCCGCCGCCACGCCACGCCGCTCGAAGATATCGCGGACGACGAGCAGCGTTTCCTGGTGCTCAAGGCCCGCGTCGAACGGCTCGAAGCCTTGTGGTCGATCAACCAGCGCAAGCGGGAAACCCGCGCCAAGATCATCATTGGCGGCGCGCTATTGGCAGAGGCCGGCGACGATCTCCTGGCCGGTGACGCCGAGCTCCTCGCACGCCTGGTCGACATCATCGACCGCCGCGTCGAGGGCATCCGCGACCGCCTCACCGTGCGCGAGCTGCTGGGCAATGTGCCGCTCTCGCTGCGCCCCGGAGGCGACTTTGAAGAGAGCCCCGAGAGCGCCCTCCAGGCCGAAGGCGAGACCCTCCCGGACTTCGATCTGATGGCGCAGTCGGCGATGGCCGACGAGCCGGTCACGAGCTTCCTGCCCAGCGACCTCGATGCGGACTATGCCGACCTTGATGGCTCCTGGCAGGCAGCATGATCACTGCCGCCCCGCGGTCACGGTCCCGTCCTGGCGAACGAAGATCGCTCGGGCGCTATCGACCGGCTGGGGCCGGCGATCACCGCCCTCGCCTGCCCCGCCTTGGGTCTCCGTAGGCGCCCCCTCGGCGGCGGCTGGAGCCACAAGGGCGCGGTTCTCGACCGCGAAGATCGCGCCGCCTGCGGACTGCCAAAGGTCAAATGCCGCACGGCCGCGAGACGCGCCGGCCGACCGGCCGGCGCCAGGCGTCGAGCCCCCTCTCCTGCCCGCTTCCACGTAGAAACTATGAGCGCCGATCACCGCCGAAGGCGCGGCGCCACCGAAGTTCACCAGGCCGGCCGAGACCTCGCCGCGGACCGCACGGCCGGCCACGATCTGCGGATTCTGGAAGAACCTGGCGCCATTGGTCGGATCGGGTAGCCGGCCCTCCAGGGCCAAGTTGATAATAGTGTCGATCCGCGCCTGCCGGGCCTCCGAGACCGTCGGCAGGCTGCGCCAGCTGCCCCCTGCACGCATCACCGGCTCGAACTGGCGCCGGGCGTTGACGACCGCCTCGACCGACCCGCCCCAGCGGCCATCGGCTAGGCGGTTGATGATCGTGTAAACGACGCCTGCCAAGCCACTGTCGCCCTGGTTCGCGGCCTCGGCATAGGCGACCCGCGCGATGGCCTCCCGCGCCTCGGGCGAGGAGACCAGCGTGGCCAGGGACCGGGCGGGCGGAGTGACTCCGGCAAGTGGCATGGCAGGGGCATGCACCCCTGGGCAATTCACGCCGGTTGGGATGGGCTGAGCCATCTCGCCCCGGGCCAGCAGGGTGCAAAGCGCAGCAAGGGCCGCAGGATCCATCATCGGTCGCCAGAGGAGTGAGTTGAGGGGCTCAGTGGCCGGTAGACGCCGAGGATCTCGTGCGTCGTCACCGGCCCGAAATAGCGGCTGTCGAAGCTGTTCGGGATGCGATCAGAGAACACGAAGAACTCGCCCCGCGCCATCGCGCGGCAACCGACCCAGCGGGGCAGACCCACACCCCGGCTGTCATGGGTGAGCACCGGCGCGCGACGAATCCCGTTGATCGTCAGCGTCCCGCCATCGGTGCAGACGTGATCGCCCTCCCCGGCGGCAATCGCCTTCAGGATTGGAATTCGGCGCAGGTAATTCATCTGCCCGTCGGCGTAGGGAAAGGCCGGCGCTGGCGCCTGAAAAGCGATGATCGCGCCACGCGCGGGATGCCCCAGGGTGCGGACATAGAGCCCCAAAGGCTCGCTTGGAGTGCGGTTCCAGAGGAGCGCCGGCTGTGGCAGGCTGGCGGCGAGGACCGCCGCAGCGGCGACAGGAAGAACCGCCCACGCCGCCAAGGCGGGGGTCAGCCCCCTCGCCGGGCGGACGGACGATTTTCTCATGCTGACTTGGCCTTGTCTTCGCGCGCGCAACCGAGCCTCAGGCTCGTCAGCGCTTCAGGCCAAGATGTGGCTCATGCCCGGTGTTTGTGGGCTTCGGACGCCCTCTCGGGCGCCCCGGTTGGTCACTGATACCCCGACGATTTGCAGAAGTTGCCAATTGGCAACTCGGCGACATTGGAGGCGGCGAGGCGCCCGCTTAGGGGTCAGAATCCGGAAGTTGCCAATTGGCAACTTCAGCCCTTTGGGCGCATCCGGATCAGCTCGCGATGGAAAGCCTCCGCGAAATCCGCGTTGCTGGCTTCGGCATCAAGCGCCAGTTCCAGGACCACCTTCTTCGACCCTTTGCGCGCCATGGTGAAGAGGGTCGCGCCCGCTGCGTTACTCACGGCCGTGACCGGCTTGCCCGCCTTGGTCACCGGTTTCACGTCACCCGCCGCGGCCCGCTTCAGGAGCGCCAGGACCTTCGGGGCGTCCAACGGTCCCTGGCCCTTGGCGATCATTTCCGCTTGCTGAACTGCCAGACGCTTGGCCTCGGCCATCACCCGAGGGCGCGACGCGCCGTCAGCCAGGAGGGGTTTGATCTCGCGGGCATGGTTCTCGCGTAGCTGCCGCACATCGCCGAAGGCCTCGACAACGTCGGTCGGCAGCTTGGCGAGGTCGAGAAAGCGCGACAGCCAGGCCTTTGGAACTTCCAGCCGCTCAGCCATTCGCTGAGCAGTGCCGCCGTAGAAGGTTTCTACGGCGTGGCGGTAGTCCAGGGCCCGTTCGTAGTCGCTGATGTCCTTGCGTGACCGGTTCTCGACATCGGCTAGACGGAAGGCCTGCTCATCGGTGAGCTCGCGCTCCTCGACGAGGTAGCGGATATCGCGATGCTCCACATTCTTGAGGTAGCTGACCGCCCAGTGGCGGCGTGCGCCGCAAATGACCTCGAAATCGTAGTCCGAGTCACCCTCGACCCGTCGCACGATCGCAGGGAACTCTTGCTCCCCCTGCGAGCGAAGGCTTTCAAGTAGATCCCCGCAGACACTCTCGTTGAGCAGATCGTAGCGGCGATTGTGCCGCTCCCACATCCGGCAGCGAGCTGGATCAACCAGCTTGAGGGTCTTTTCCTTAATGTCGCCAGCCGTGACACGCGCAAGCCCGGTCAGCCGCGTGCTCAAGCGCTCTGTGGCGGGCGCACCGCGTTCCGGCGTCGGGGTTTCGGTGACCGCCGAGCCCACCAGGCCCGCTAGGATGGAGCGATTCTTGCCTGTTGTGGATGCCATGACCGCCCTCCCCTACCCTAAACCCAGCCGGCGCAGGTCCTGCCTATGGCTTGGCCACGCCTTGCGAATCAGCAGCTCTATTTCGCCGTTCAGGCGGTCTAGGTTGTTTCGGCAGCGCTCATAGGTCTTGGTCGGAGGACCCGTCAGCTCATAGACGGTGCGTAGCTGCACATTGGCATTGTCGATCTCGGCGGAGTCGAGCAGCGAGGCCGACAGCATGTCGGCGCCGAACACCGCCTCCATCATGTCGCGGATCTGGGTGTGGGCGCTCTTGCCCTCATCGACCTTGGTCGCGACGACGCGGAGGAAGTGATAGCCCCGCGCACCCAGATGGTTCTGCATGACCTCCAGGGTCTCCACAATCATCCGCAGAAAGTGGGCGGTGGAGGCAAAGTCCACGGTCGAAGGCGGCGTCGGGATCAAAAGGGCGTTGGCGGCGCGCAATACCGCCAGTGACAGCATCCCCAGTGCCGGCGGCGGATCCAGTAGGACCACGTCATAATCGACGGCCATACCCTCGACGCCGCGACGCAGGCGGTCCAGGGCGTCAGGATTCCCGCGAAGCCGCGCCGCCGCCTCATACTCGGCTTGGTATAGACCGAGGTTAGCGGGGATCAGATCGATGCCCGGCCAAGCGGTAGCCCGCAGGCCATACTTGAGGTCCGGCTCGCCGCCGTGTCGGAAAAAGGGGAGGAGGGTTTGCTCGTCGTCGATATCGATGTCGGGATTGAACCCGAAGATGGTCGTGGTGCTCGCCTGGCTGTCGCAATCGATCACCGCGACCCGGTAGCCCTTGAGCGCGAGGTACTGCGCCACATGACAAGTGAGTGTGCTCTTGCCGACCCCGCCCTTGAAGTTCTGAACCGCCAGGACGATCGGCGGATCCTCGGGGCCACGACGTGGCCGCGTCCCAAAGATATCGCGCATATGGTTGATCTCGGCCAGGCTGTAGCCTTCTCGCCGCTTCGAAGCGCTAAGCCTGGGGGCGGGGAGGCGGCCATCGGCCTCGGCCTGGCGGATCGCTTCAGAGGTCCGGCCCACCATTTCGGCGGCCTTGGTGATCGTGAAGCTCAGATCGACGATCTTCTCTTCACCGGGCGCGAACACTGTGGCCCGCAGGCGGGTGATGACGTCATGGGCGCGGTCGCTGAGCGCCGTCATGGCGTCGAGGAGGACGGGTCCAGAGACCGCACTTTCTGCGAGTGCAAGTTTCGCCATGGCCTCCTCCTTTGCAAATATCCAGCGAGATAGCTGGAATTTGCCAAGTTTTCGGTCGAATGCAATGAAGAATGAGTTAACAGCGCGCCGAGCCTGAACCCTTTTGGTTCAAGGCGGCGGCAAGCCAGCCTGTCCACCGCGCTCAGTTAGAGAATTTCTTAAGGACAAAGTTAGACAGAGTTAGAGGCCGAAAAATGCCCAGGAAACCCATACGCCACAGGGGTTTCCGAAAAGCCGTGGTCACCAATACCCCGTGCCGAAGGTCACTGATACCCCGCCCCCGGGGTCACCGTTCCCCCGTTGAATAGGTCACTGTTCCCCCGAAGACGGGACCTTGCGCTTCTCAAACATGCCATCGACGGCGAGCGTGCGGGCGTCCTCGCGGGTCCGGCGCTCCGAATCAGCGGCTAGGCGAGCTAGATCCGCCTTGATCGCCGCGCGCTCGGCGGCGTCCCGGCGGATGAAATGGACAGCCGGCGAGTTGTCCGCGGCGTTGACGAAACTGACGTCGTATTCGGGCAGGTCGTTGGCGGATACGATCCGCTTGAGCAGGTAGTTGAATTGCTTCAGCGGGCTCTCACTGCCGGTCTTGTCGTGCAGGACGCTCACCCGGCACGTCCAGCCTGACGCCTGGTCGCCGGCGTGCTTGCGGGCGATCCGGTAGATGGCGCGCTCAACGCCGCCGGAGAGGGCGAAATAGTCGGCGTGCAGCGTCAGCAGCGACCGGTCCTTGATGACCCCCTCATAGACCCAATTGGACAGGGTGAGGGTCAGGCCCCTCGGGGCGCCGGTGACCGCGTCCGACTCCAGCATCCATTCGTCGAGCCAGCCGAACTGCGCCTTGGTGTTGCGCTTGGTCCCCCGGATCGAAGTTTGGATCGTCGTGGCCTCCAGCCGCTGAAGAGCGGCCTGGAGTTCCCGATAGCCCTTGCCGCCCGTGTCGCGCTTGATCGCCTTGAGGAGATCATAGGTCGTGGTGTGCAGGGTCCGGGGCAGGTCGTTCTCGCCGGCCTCCCGCATCTGGTTGATGCGTGAGGTCGCCCAGATCAGGATGTCGGCATCCCAAATGGTGGCGATGCCGAAGGCGGGGTTGGCGCTGACGTGGACCCAGACCTCGCCATCGGGGCTGGTGTATTCGATCGGCTTCAGGCGCTTGCGCTTCGACAGCGAGAAGAACGGCCGCTCCATGACCTCGCGCTGATCCTTCAGTGGCAGGCTGTTCATCCGAGGGACGAACAAATCAAACTCCTGCTGTCGAATCGCGCGCTTAGACATCACCAACCCCACCACGAGCGACGATCTTGGGGAAGGGGAGAGGCCTCGACCCCTGAAGTTGCCAATTGGCAACTTCTCCGAAAACGCCCGCTACGGTCCCCGCCGGAGCAGCACCTTCAGGCACCCTGCCGGCGCAGTTCTGTGGGCCTGAGTGGACGACGGCGGTCATGCGTCCCCCATCTCGCGCGGCACGGTGATGTTATAGGTGCTGTCGAGGCGCCCGCCCGGTTCAAGGACGCGCTTGCCGCTGCCAAGGTCGATGGCGCCGCGCTCCAGCCGGCTCGCCCAGGCATGGCCGTGGCGATCGGCGAACCACAGCGCGAGGCGCTTGACCTTGACGCTTCGGCAGTCGGCCAGGAGCGAATAGAGGCGCCGCGGGCTGAGGGATGACAGGCCCTGCATCAGGACGTCAGCCTCGTGGAAGGAGGCGACCTGCGGAACGAGGTCCAGGATCTCCAGCAGGGCTCGTTCCGGCGTCGAGACGATGAGCTGGGTCTCCAGCCCGCCCGCCGAAGGGTGCGTGAAGTGTCTCTCGAACCCGCCGGCTTGCGGATCGTCAGCAAGAAGCGGGTCGGCCGTGAACAGTGTAGGCCGGTGATAGGCCAGCCGAGGCCCCAGGAGCCTCCGTGCCCAGACGGGCGGCGGCGCGGCGCCGCAGAGGTGGAACGGGGTCGGCCCGTCAGGAGCGCCAGGATGGCCGAACCCCAGCAACTCCAAAGCCGTCCGACCGCCGACCGCGAGGAGGGGAGGGCGCAGGCGCTGGAGCGACAAGACGACCGCTATGGCCGAGAGGGCCTGGTCGGATGTGTCGCCCGCGCGCTGATAGGCCCCTCGGACCGGCGCCTGAAGCCAGCCGCTTTTGACATACTTAGCCACCAGGCTCCGTGAGTAGCCATGGCGCTGCAGCCAACGGGCGTCCGCCAGGAGGCCATCGGGCAAAAGGCGCTGAAGTTGGTTTAGTTTTCCATCCATTCGCAAACCCACAGTGGGCGTTTTGACAACATTGTAAACCCGCCGGGTTTAACAAGCGGCGGATTCGCCAGCTCACGGCGAGCGACTTATGGCGATTCCGAACCAAGGCTAAGAGCCCGCCCGGCGAACCGGGCGGGCTCTCGAGCTAGTCCTCCTCGGAGGCCGGAGCGGATTCAGGCCGGTCCAGCGACCGCAGTTCGTGCTGCGGCGTGGCCACCACGACCTTGGAGAAGAACCGTTCCACACCGTCCTTGTCGGTGTAGCGGTCGTGCCGGATCTCTCCCTCGACGAACACCTTCGAGCCCTTCGGCAGCCCTTTGGACCCGAGCCAGCCCACCGTGCCCTGGTTCCAGATCTCGACCTGGTGCCAGGTCGTGTAGTCCTTCCGCTCGCCGCCCGCCGTCGTGTAGCGGTTGGTGGCGACCCGCAGGGTGGCGACCTTCTTGCCGCCTGACGTGGTGCGGATTTCCGCTTCGGCTCCGGTGAAACCGATCAATTGGACCTTGTTCAGCATCGTCTTACTCCATCTGCCGCCAGGGAAATCCCAGCGGCTCGCGGTCCTTGCCGCGATCACGCGACCTGCAAGGGCGGGGAAGAGGGACTGGCCAAAGCCCGGATTGGTTGGAAACCGGCCTGCACGGCGCGCAGCGGAGGAAGGCCGGAGGGTCCATCCGGCCCGCCACGCGCAGCGGGGTCGGCTTTGACCTGGACCGCCCCGACCTAGGTTGAAGTGATTGATCGCGCGGACCGCAGCCCGCCGGGCGTCACAACGGCTTGGAGATGATCAGAACAAGGACCACGAGGGCACGGGACGACGCGGATCGTTGAACACAAGGCAAGGATCGCCGCCCGCCGACGCCTCTGATTGACGACCGCGGGGCGGGCGAGGGCAGGGGGCTGAACTCGACCCACCTGGCCGCCCTGGAACCCGGTGCGGGGGCTGACCCGCCCCAGGGGGAGAAGGAATGGCTGCATTCGTCCAGCCGGGGAGATGGCTGACAGGAGAACCGTGAGGCACGGGGGTCGGTCACCAGATCCAGGGCCCGCCACCACGGTGCATACGCACATCGCGGGCCTTCCAGGCCAGCACCGGCGTCGCGGAGATATGCTCGGCCCAGCCCGGCTCGCCGGGCGGGCTGTTGACTTCAATCTCGCCGGATCACTCACCCGTTCGAGGCCTCCAAGGCGCGACGTCAGAACGAATCACCAACCCCAAGGCTGAGTGGCCGCCGGCCTGCCTGACACAAGGTCTTGGATTTCGTTCGACCCCTGTTCCGCCGGCTTCATCCAAGTTGGGGAAGGGCAGGGGGAACGGCGCCCGCCGAAGCGGGCGCCGAGTTAGGTCAGTGCCGCGTGCCGCCGGTCCGCGCGTGGATCATCTGGTGGAAGTGGGCGATGGCGGCGGTGTCGAGCTCGAAGGGGATCGCGGTGATCTCCTCCTGGCGGTCAAGCTCCTCGGCGATGGCCAGAAGGTCCCAGCATTCGGCGACCACATACCAGCTGCCAGTGTCGTAGAAGTCGTGGGCGTGTTGATAAACCGCTTGAGCCATCCCCATGCTGACCATCTTTCGTCTCCCTCTTGCGCTGCTGGATCTGCGGGCTCGTTCCCGCGATCTCGCGACCGCCCAGGGCGGGTGAAAGGGAGGGGCCAAAGGACGAATCCCCGTGGAAACCGGCCTGCAGCGCAGCGAAGGTCGGAGGGTCCGCGGGGTTCGCCTCGCTCAGGCGAGGTCGCCTTTGACCCCGACCGTCCCGCCCTAGGTTCGTGAGACTGATCGCGGACGAGTTCGACCCTGCGGCGCCCAACCCGGGAGACGACTGACGGCTTGGTGCTGGCGCCGACATGCGGATCACCACAGCCAGACCCCTGACAACCTCAACGCCTTGGGCGCCCTCTTGCGGAACTTTTGTGGCGCCGCTTTCCGACGGGATTTAGGGGGAGTTCGATCTCGCTGATATGCGGGTATGAGGCGGTCGAGCACTGGCCTGAAAAGACAGAATGGACCTTCACCGATGAGCGACATGCGAAAGGATGCCGCCGGTCAAGACGCCGCGCGGGTAGCCGCCATGGAGCTTTGGTGTGGCCTCTCAGCTGACCAGCTCGGCACTGCAACACCCAACCTGATCGTCTTTCCCGAACGTATCAGCCAACACGAAATCGACCAGGCAGTTGCCCGTTGTCCAGACGCCATCGTCGCCGGCGCGATCTCCACGAAGGGTTTCATGCGAGGGGTGATCTGGCATCACGGCCGCAACCAGATCGACTATCTCAAGGTTGGCAATGATGGACGCCCCGGCTCCTCGCCGTCACCGAGGCGAGAACAACCAACCATCTACCAAAGCCATGACCTGGCGGTCGGACTCCTGATTTGCATGGACTTCGATATTCCGGACGTTCGAGACGGGGTCATCGAGCAACTCCATCGCTCAGCGGCGCAGTTCAAAGTGCTGTGCGTGCCAGCAGATATGTACAGCGCTTGGTTTTCCACAGAGCCCATCACTCCGCCAAAGTTGGCCGGAATCCATGTGGCGGTGAGCAATGGCCTGGTCCATGGCGACAACCGGCTTCGGAGCTTCATCACCGATCGCAAGCGGATGAAGGATGCGAGCGCGAAGCAGGTCGACAGAGAGCCAATCAGATTGTGGCTCGGTGATAACCGAGGCGCCGATAATCCCTGACCGACGATCTGCGGCGGCCATGGGCCGCCGCAGACAGGCGCCTATGCCCGCGTTCGGATGACGACGTGGCGCACGCCCTTGTCGCCGGCCTTTTGTCCGAGATTGAGAGCCGGTCCGAAGGGTTGCAGACCCGCTCCGCGCTCGGCGTTGAGCGTATTGGCCAGAGTCAGGACGCAGACCGGATCGAGTTCGAGCATCTCGTCGTTGGCCCGGAACGGGGCGGCCCGTCCGTGACGGTCAAAATCGGCCTTGGCCAGGACCAGGGTCACGTTCTTGGACTTCGCCCACTTGATCGCGAGCTTCTCGGCGCCTTTGGCGCCGGTCGTGGCCAGAGCCATTTCCGGCCACTGCTCGCGAGCCCAGTTGAGAGCATCGAAGATACGGCCCGCGTCCTCTGCGGTGTCTGCGAGCGGCGATCCACGGAAGGCGATGATGGTCGCCCCGGGGTCGGCGGCGGAGTGCTTTCGAGCCTTGGCTGAACGGATGACATCCCGGGCCTCAATCTGTGCGGCGGTTGTCCTCGAAGCTCTGACGTTGCCCTTCCAGGGGCTCCAGACCTCACCGGTCGCCGTCGTATAACTGGCCGCCGCAGCGTCTCGGACGAATTCGAGGGCCATGGTGGCGACATCGGCGGCGCGGGCCTTGCGGGTGGCAGTCTGGAGTTCGGTATCGGCGATCTCCGAGCCGTCGAAGTCCCGGGTCAGTCGGTTGAGGCCATCCCTGGCGCGGTCGGCTTCGCGTTCGATTCGTTGCGCCGCCGAGTGGAAGGCCCCGATCAGGCTCTCCGAAGCGATTGCCTGGAAATCCTCCAGGGCCGTGTCGATGAAGACATCGAGCACCTCGTTCATCAGGGCGTGGCCGAGTTGGATAAGCGCCTCTTCGTGAGGATGGGGGCGGGGGTCGTCGAGGGTCAGGGCCTGGGCCTCGAAGTGGGTCATCTGGCCGGTCAGGGGAGCGTGTGGAGAAAACTGCATTGCGAGACATCCTTTCGGAGTGGGGTGTGGAGCCTGTCGGCTCGACGACCGTCTCGCGCCGACGGCCCGAGGCCCCCCACAAGGGCTTTGAGCGCAGCGTCCCTTGTGGGGGGGCCTCGGACGGTGGCGAGGTCTCAAGAGCCAAAGGGATGCAGACCGCCACGCAACTGTGTCTCGTGTGGATTTCGCGCACGTCGGGCAGGCCAAGGTGTCCACGGAGGGCCAGAAATGGCCCGCGTCGAAAGACCCCGAACGTCCAGGCGCTGACGCGCCGCCATCACCGGCCCCTATGGGGCGGGGTGCATGGCCGCATTGATGCGGCCCTCAAGCTCCAGGCAATGGGCCATCAGCTGATCGAAGGGTTCGGCGTCATCGAACAGCAGGCCGTCAGCGACCATGGCCTCATAGTCTGCCCCGAGGACGGCGCGAGCTTCGCCGTCCGGCGCCAGATGGATCGCGCCATGCACGGCCGCCTGATAGTTGATGACCGCCTTGCCCGCGTCCTTTTCGACGAAGAACATGGCCTTGTGATCGGCGACCGCCTGGGCCAGCACCTGGTCGGCGATGGCAGCTTCGGCAAAACCCGCATCATCGAGCCGCGCCAGGTCATGCCAATGGCGGGCGAAACGGTCACCCCGCAGCCGGCCTTGGGCGCAGAAGACGTGGATGGCCGTCGCCTTCTCCCAGAAAGTGCGCTCAGCCCGCATCACCATTGGCCGCGCGGTCGGAAAGACCACGCCTTCGACAAGTCCGGCGGCGTCGCAGACGACGTCGTGCAGCGCGCTGGGTTCACCCGTGGACCGGGCGCCAAACTCCAGCATGACTGCCGGCGCGACATAGCCCGAGCCGGTAGCCAGAGGTTCGTATTCGACAAAGACCTTCTCGCCTTCGAGCCGAAGCCGCGCGGGCGCGCCGTCAACCACAAGTCTGGCCTGGAGGGTTGGCAGGACGTGATCCTCCACCCATTGCGGGAGCCGCTGGCCGACCGCCTTGGTCCAGCGCCGCTCCTCGCCGCGTGACGCCGGCAGGGCGTCGCTGGTCTGTCCCACCAGGTCCGGCGCGAGCGCGCGGATGTCATAGGTAAGATCGACGTCTTCGGAGAACCGCCGGATCACGCCGTAGGCCTTCGAGAGCGATGTCCCACCCTTGAAGACCAGATGCTCGCCAAGCGGCGAGGAGAACAGGGCGTCGAGCGCCCAGACGACCCAGATGTCCTTCTCTAGCAGGTGCGCCGCCCGCCCGGATGCGGACGCGGCGACCGCCAAGGCCTCACGCCGCTCCTCGGCCGAAAGCTTGAGGAAGGCCTCAGACATGGGCGAACGGCTGGCTCACCTGCTGCGCGAGCCAGGACGGAAGCAGAGGCGCGGCCTTGGCCAGCGCCTGGAGGTCCGAGGCGGGGAGCGTGCGCCGCAGGGTGACCAACGCACCCTCGGCCTTAGAGGGGCCAAGCCAAGCCAAAGCGCGCAGGATCTCGCCCGCGGGCCGCCCGGCCAGCACGAGTTGCCAGGCCGGCGCGTGCCGCATTTCGACCGATTGGCGGCCCAGCCGCAGCGTCCGGCTCGGACCCGAGGTCAGATAGACGCTGCGCACGGGAACTTGCGAGGTCAGGCCGAGCGCGTTGGCCGCCGCGGCGCCGTGCGACGCGACGGTTTCGCCGCGCAGCTCGGCCAGGCCCGCCACGACTTTTTCCGTGGTGGGTGCGCGAGCCCCAAAGCGGCTCTCAACGGGCCGGACATAGAGGCCCCGGCCGGCGCGCAGCAGTTTACCCCGCCGCGCGAGCCGCGACAGAGCCTGGTCGACAGCCGCGCGCTGGCCCAGGTGCAACAATCCCTTGGCGGTCAGCAACGCGCCCTCCGGCACGGTGCGGCTGTGTTCGAGAATCTCTTCCGTCAATCGTTGCATGGGTCACCTGACTGTCAGAATAAATAGGACCACTTCTGACAGTTAGCAACCCGCGGATTAGGGAACGGTTTCCACGGCTGACCGACCTCACGCCGCCAGGGATGTGGCGGCCACATCCACGCGGCTGAAGGCTTCCAAGTGGTCGACCGCCCGCTGCGCGTGGCCTGAAGCCTCCAGCAACGCCGCCGGCCGCTCCTTCAGGATCGACGCCCAGTGGGCCAAATAGGCCGCATGGCCATCCAAAAGCTGAGGGCGCAGGCCGATCCGCAAGCCCAACGCCGCCGCCCCGATCTCGGCCACCAGCTCCTCGAAGGCATAGGCCTCGTCGCCGAACCTGGCCCCAAATTCCCGGTTCAGCCGGTGCGGCGCTCCAGTCCAATGGACGGCCTCGTGGGCGAAAGTCGCCTGATAGTCATCGACCGTATCGAACGCCTCCGGGGCCGGCAGGCAGATGACGTCGCGGGCGCGGCTGTAGCAGGCCACACCGCCGCCGAGTTCGATCTTGGCGGGGATCGCGTCCAGCAACGCGCTGCGCGCCGCGGCCCGAACGGCGGAATCGATCTTCGGAGCCCGAAGGTAGGGCTCGGGGCAATCTGTCAGCTGCTCGGCGTTAAAAACCGCGTAGGCCTTCAGGTAGCGCAGCACCCTCGGATCGTCCTCGGACGCCCCAGGCGACGCGGCGGCGTCGCCGTCGAGAACGCGGGTTTTGTAGAGGATAGCCGGCGAGCTCTTGGCCCCCTTCATGATCGGCGCCCCGATGCCAAGCGCCTGACGGAAGGTGAACCAGTAGGGCGAGGCATAGCCGCCCACGGCCCCCGCGAACGACAGCAGCCAGGCATTGCTGCCGGTGAAGGGCTGGCCGTCAGAGCGCAGCGGCAGGCTGGGATCGGCGCAGGCGACCCACGCCTGCCTCCAGGGCGGAACACCGCGTTCGATGCGCGCGATGAGATCGGCCATCATCGGCTCAAGGGGATTGGTCATGGGATCCTCAGGGGTTTTTGCGCCGGGCCTTTTCCCGGATCGCTCAACCCTTTCGGTCCCTGCCTTTGTCCTTTCCCAGCGCAGCCGGCCGGCCCCATGCGGCGGGCTCAGCTCCAGCAGGATAGCTACATCAGCCCCAACGCCTTGAAACTGGCGACGTCAGCCCGCCCGACAACCACATGATCATGCACCGCGATACCCAAGGTCCTCCCGCCATCGACGACCTTCCGCGTCATCTCGATGTCGGCGGCCGACGGCGTTTGATCGCCGGATGGATGATTATGCACCAGGATCACGGCCGAGGCCGACAGTTCCAACGCCCGGCGCATGACCTCCCGGGGATAGACCGGGGCATGATCGACGGTGCCGTGGTTCATGATCTCGTCAGCGATCAACTGGTTCTTCTTGTCGAGGAAGAGCACCCGGAACGCCTCGCGCTCGCAGTGGGCCATCGTCAGCTTCAGGTAGCCGATGAGGGCGGACCACGAAGACATAACCGAGCGTCCTGGCAGTTCAGACGCGGCGAGGCGGCGCGCGGCGTCGTAGATCAGCTGCAGGTCGAGGGCGACGCCGGCGTCGACGATCATGCACAGGGCGGCGAAGTCGGCCGCCAGAACCCTTCGCAGACAGCCGAAACGACCTAGCAGCGCCGCGGCGTTGGCCGGAGCGCCACAAGGCATGGACCGCGAGAGCAGGAGTTCGAGCGCCTCTGCGTCGTTGAGAGCAGCAAGACCGCCGGCTTCGGCCCTTGCCCGAAGCGATGCGGTCGAGGTGACGGCGCGCGAGGGGCCGGCGTAGCGCGCGGCCACCTCGCCTACGCCTGGAAGGTCGCCGAAGAGATCGGGCGCCTGAAGATGGGGGGAGAGCTTGGACATGGGAGCCTTGGGTCGTCGGCGCCGGACCTCTTCCCGGATCGCTCACCCCCCTCGGTCCCTGCCTTTGTCCTTTCCCGGCGCAGCCGGTTGGCTAAGGCGCCGGAGGCCGACGCTGGAAGGCCGTGAGCGCCAAAGCCCACGGCCCCCAAGTCACTCAGGCTGCGGCCGGGAGCAGCGTCTGCGGCGGCCACTTCGCCAGCAGCGCCGACAACACCTGCGGCTTCTCAACCGGCACGAAGACGCGAGGCGTGTAGTTGATGATCTCGACGAAACAGCCGAGCAGCGTGAAGGCCGAGCGGTCAGCGGCGGCCCCCACCACCTCGATCCGATGACGATCCATCACCTTGGCGCGTCTCAGCCAAAACCCGCCGGTCAGCATGATCGAGGTGTTTTCAGTCAGGACCAGATGGGCGGCGTTCGGGCCTTCGCCGACCACGCTGGCCACATCACTCAGGCCCAGCGCGATCTTCAGGCCCGGGACCTGCCCGGCGTCGAGCACGCGGCCCAGCCAGCGGCGACCGTCCGGTGCCTTGAGGCGCCGCACCGAGGCCTGCTTGGCCGGCAGGCTCTCCCAGACCGGCAGGAGGAGGCCGGTCACCAGCACCAGCTCGCGCGTGATCCACGGATCGGCCGCGGCGATCTCGGCGTCCCAGGCGGCCTGCCAGATCGGTTCGGGCACGATCTCCCAGGCCGATTCCTCATAGACCTTGAGGGGCGAGACGCCGCGCTTCTCCGGCCGGATGATCCGCACCGCCGGCACCAGGCGGTCGTCGTCGTCGGTCGTCGTCAGGCCCTTCACCACCAGGCCGGCCCGCCCCGAACGGGCATTGATCACATACTCCAGAGCCTCGGGGTTCAACCCGTGCAGCGCCTCGCCGGAGCCGGTCAGCACCCGCCGCGTGCGGACCTCAAAGGTCATGATCTTGGTCTGCGCGCCGGTCAGGGTGTCGGTGCGGATCACCTCCTCCGACTTGATCGCAAGATCGTCGGCGACGATGTCCTCCATCCCCCTGTCGATGGCGCCGGAGGCCGAAGCCCGTTCGAGGATGCTGGCCAGGATCTCGTCGAAGGCGGTGAAGAGACCATTCTGGTCCTCGATCCGCAGGGCCAGCAGGCGATTGAGGAAGGTGTTCATCGCCGGCATGTCGTCGGACTTCTTGAGATTGCCGTCGCTATCCAGCAGCTTCAGCCCGGTCCTGGTCTCGAACGTCTCGCGGCTCATGGCCTCGACGGACCCGAAGTGCAGGGCGACGAAGAAGGCCTGCAGAGCGCGGTGCGCCCACGGGCTTTCCAGGTTGTCCTCCGGCCGAAACAGCCCGTTGCCCGCCGATCGACGCTCCCCACGGGTCAGGGCGCCCAGGCTGTCGAGCCGCCGCGCGATGGTGCTGAGGAACCGCTTCTCCCCGTGAATGTCGGTCGTCACCGGCCGGAACAGCGGCGCATGAGCCTGGTTGGTCCGGTGCGAGCGACCAAGGCCCTGGATGGCGCCGTCCGCGCGCCAACCGGGTTCGACCAGGTAGTGGGCTCGCCGCTGCTGGTTCGCCGCGCCAAGATCGGCGTGGTAGCTGCGCCCGGTGCCGCCAGCGTCGGAGAACACCAGCACCCGCTTCTTGCCGGACATGAAGGCGTCGGTCTCGGCCTTGGCCGCCGAGGCGCCGCGACGCTCGACGACGCGCCGGCCGCCGCGCAGCACGACCCGGCGCGCCCGGCCGGTGATCTCGGCCACGGCGTCGGTTCCCAGCGTGTCGAGGACCGCGTCCAGCACCCCGCTAACGGCCGGAAGGCACGCGAGGTGGGTGACGAGTTCTTCGCGCAGCCGCAGCGCTTCCTGACTGGCGACCGGCACGCCATCGACCATGACCGGGATCATGGTGACATTGCCTTCCTCGTCCTCGATCGCCTGCATGGCGGTGACCGGGAAGGCTCCCATCAGATAATCGAGAACCTGGTCCTTCGGCGTCATGTCGATGGTCAGGTTGTTCCACTCCTCCGGCGGAATCTCGGCCAGCCGGCGTTCCATCACCGCCTCGTTGGTCGAGACGATCTGCACCACGGAGGAGCGGCCCTGCGCCAGGTCGGTTCTGATCGCCGCAATCAGGGTCGGGGCCTTGAGGCCCGCGAGCAGGTGCCCGAAGAACCGTAGTTTCGCGCCCTCGAAGGCCGAAAGCACCGCTGAAGCCGCCTGACCATTGGTCGCCTTGCCATCCTCGGTGAGGCCAACCGCCTCCAGGGCCGCCCGCAGATTCTGATGGATCAACTGGTAGGCATCGGCCCAGGCGTTCCAGATCTCGATGTCCTGAGCGGCGAGGGGGTGCCGCAGCGCCTCGTACTCGACGCCGTCGAAGGACAGGGAGCGGGCGATGTAGAGCCCGAGCGCCTTCAGCTCGCGCGCGATCAGCTCCATGACCGCCACGCCGCCCTTGTCGACGGCTTCCATGAAGGCGTCGCGGGTGTTGAACGGCGCCTCCGGCCCGCCCCAGAGGCCAAGCCGCGCGGCATAGGCGAGGTTCTCCGGCGTCGTCGCGCCGGTCGCCGACACGTAGAGAATCCGGGCGCCGGGCAGGCGGTTCTGCAACGCCAGGCCGGCCATGCCCTGCTGCGAGGCCTTCTTCGGCCCGCGCGCGCCCTTGCCGCCACCGGCGGCGTTGGCCATCGCGTGCGCCTCGTCGAAGACGATCACACCATCGAAGTCGGCGCCCAGCCAGCTGACGATCTGATCGAGCCGGGACGGGCGATCTCCCCGGGCCGGCTGACGCAAGGTCGCGTAGGTGGTGAAGAGGATGCCGCGATCCAGGCGGATGGCGTCGGCCTGCTTCCAGGCGCTCTGCGGGGTGATGTCGGAACCGGCCCCGCCGATGGCGTTCCAATCGCGCCGGGCATCCTCAAGCAGGGCGTCATTCCGTGAGAACCACACGGCCCGCACCCGGCCCTGGGCCATATTGTCGGCGATGACCCCGGCGATCTGACGGCCCTTGCCGCAACCGGTGCCGTCGCCGAGGAAGAAGCCGCGCCGAAACTGCACCGCGCCCTGCGTGCCCTCGGCCACCAGATGGACCAGGTGGGCCGCCTCGCCCAGCACCCACGCGCCTGGCAGGCTGCTGGCATGAGCTTCGCCGGCATAGATGATGGTCTCCATCTGGGCGTCGGACACCAGGCCCTGCTCGACGATCCCAGCCGGCAACACCGGGCGATAGCTTGGGGCGGGCGGTGAGACCGAGGCCATCGGCCCGGATTCCACGAGCGGGGAGGGGTGCGGCCGCGCCTGCGCCAGGTCGATCCGTCCGAGCGCGTAGGCCTGGTAGAGGCCGACATCGTGGCCTTCGCCGGACCAGTCCTTCACCGCGTAGGCGACCGGGGCCGTCGTCGCCAGGAACCCCAGCCGTGACGAGGGTGTCGCCAGCGCCCGGGCCCGCGGCGTCAGGAAGGCGACGTTGGAGACGGCTCGGAACTGGCGAGGCTGAGCTGTTGGGCGAGCAGCGACACCCGCCGCCAGACGGGCAGCGTCGGCCAGGGTCTCGCAAACCTGAACCGGGCAGGGGGAGGGGGCGCTCCCCTCGGCGCGGTCGATCACCAGAAGCCCGGTCTCGACCGAGGTTCCGTGCTTGGCGTAGGCGCGTTGCGGGAACACCAGCATCGCGATCAGGCGGCCCCGGCGGCCTAGGGCCTGCATCGCGCCGGCGTCCTCAAAGAGCCGGGTCGGCACGATTGCTGAGAGCCTGCCGCCTTCGGCCAAGCAATCGAGCGCGGCGTGCAGATGCCCCTCCAGCTGCTGAAACGGCGGGTTGGCGATAACGGCGAGGAAGCTGCCGGAACCCGGCAGGATGTCCTTCAGCAGGACCGCGTCATGGCGGGTGCGCGAGGCCGCCGGAAACAGCCCGTCAAGGATCTCGGCTCGCCCAGGGGCCAGTTCGTTGAGGTCGAGGACCGCGCCGCACGCCTCGGCGACGATGGCGAGGAGGCCTGTACCGGCCGAAGGCTCAAGCACCCGGTCACCGGGACGGATCTGGGCGGCGGCCACGGCCATGGCGCTAAGCTCCGGCGGCGTGGAGAACTGATCGAGCGCCACCTGCTCTTCGATGCGCCGCGTGTGGGTCAGGGTCAGCTCGGTGACGCTGACCAGCAGGGCGACGATCTCGGCGGGCGCGTCCTCGAGCCGGCTGATCTGCGGCGCCAGGCGGCGCAGCTGCAACACCACGGCGGCTTCCATCGCGTCGTAGGCATCGCGCCAGCACCAGGCGCCGTCGGCGTCCGAGCCGCCGAAGGACATGGTCATCACCCCCGCCACCAGCTTTCGGTCGAGCGCCCGCGAGCGGTTGAGATGGGGAACCATGGCCCGCGCGGCGGCCAGGATGTTGGCGGCCTTGTCAGAGGCGGAACCAGAAACCTGCGTCTGAGCGAAGAGCGGAAGGAAGGCGTTCATGGGGAAGCGTCCAGATCACCTGCGGCGGAGGGCTCCTCCCTCCCGTCCCGTCAGGCTCACCTGACGCCTCCCTCCCTCCATCCTTTCCGGGCCAAGACAGCGAAAAGCCCCGCCGGCTGGCGCCGACAGGGCTCTCTGTTCAGGGCCGATCCTCAGCCGATCAGGCCGCCAGTTGTCCCTCCGAGGGCTGCGCCGTTTCCGGCGCCTCGGACGGCTCTTCGTCAGCCACCGGCTCCTCGACCTCGTCCTCCAGGGAAGCGTGGCTCTCCCAAGACAGGGCCGAGGGCGCCCATTGGCGTTCTGCGGCGGCCTGCGCCACGAAGCAGACCAGCTCGTCCTTCTTCAGGGTCCGCGCCCGATCGTCCGAAGCGTCCATCTCCTCAAGCAACGCCATCAGCTGCTTCTTGGAGTGAACCGCCAGATAGCCTGCGTCCGGCGTCCAGTGGCTGGCGATGTCGGACCCGCAGAGTTCGGCGATCTCGGCCGCCTCCGCGCGGGCGGCGTGACGGATCGAGCTGGTGCGCGCTTCGCGGACATCGAGCGAGATGGCCACCAGCTCGGCCAGCAGCGCCATCTTCTCCCCGTGCGCCAAGCCCTCGATCCAAGCGATCGGCCGAAGGCCGGAGGTCTTGTAGGCCTCGCGACGGGCCTCAAGTCTGGCCCGCACCTCACCGTCGAGCGCCGGGATGGCCGGGGTTTGGCCACGGCGATAGCCGCTCGCCGAGACCGTCACCGCCGACGCTTCCGCCGAAGCCCCACCGTGCAGCGCCAGATGCTTGAAGAGCTGGGCCAGGAGGGCGGTCAGCGCGACGCTGGGGTTGTCGGCCAGGTCGCGGATCAGGCCCCGCGTTGCGACATCGGTGCGGGTCTCATGGAAGACGTGACTGGCGCCTTCCACATCGACGTCGGCCTTGGGAAACTCGATGTCGGGCTGGCTACGCCCATAGCGCCCATCGAGGACCCCGCCTTCGCCGGTGTCCGCCTCCTCATCAGCGTCCTCCTGGGCGATCACCGGGTTGGAGAAGAAGCTGGCGACGACGCCGACCTCGGCATCCGGAGACAGGATCACGGCCCCGATCGTACCGCCTTCGAGCGAGGCGGCGGCGAGCTGCCGGTCTGCTTGCAGCAAAGCCAACAGGCCCGGGATCTCGTCAGCGGCCAGATCCGCGCCCGCCAGGGCTTCGTGCGCCTCCCTGACAACCTGCTGGGCTTCCTTGTAGGCCGCTCGGGCGGTCTCGCTCATGCCCGCGACGTGGATGTAGGGCAGGTTGAAGAAGCCGTCGGGAGCGCGGTAGCCGCGGCTCTGGCCGATGAACACGAACAGTCCTTCGGCCTGCAACGCGGTCACCAGCGGCTCCGTGCGCTGGCGCCACAGCTCGGTCAGCGTATCGGGGTCCAACAGAACGTCGGGAAGCTCGCCGAACAGGTCGGATTCGACCCGCCCACCGATCGCTGCGTAGCGCTGCGGCCCCACCAGGGCGAAACGCGGATCGTTGACGTCGGTGCGGCCCCGATCGACGCGAGCGGCAAGCTGATAGTCCTGCAGATAGCCATCGAGGGCGGTCTGGGCGATATCGGCCTGCTCGTCGGCATCGGTGATCCGGGCCAGCTGACGGGCCTGTTTCAGGGTGATCTTGCCCAGACGCAGGGCCTTCAACGCCTTGGCGTGCAGACCTGCCAGGGCCGAAAGACGCTTGATCTCCAGCTCGTCATAGCCGAGTGCGCCGGCGATGGCGGCGGTATCCATCTTCGACTTGCGCAGCTTGCCGATGGCGACGATCACATCGGCGATGTGAACGGGCGTGCGCTCGGCGGCGGTGAGGATGGTGGCCGCCGCCTGACTTTCGCGGGTGGAGAACACCTCGCACTTCACCGGCCAGTCCGGCGCGATCCTTCCGGCGTCTAGGAGCTTGCGGAGCGCCAGCAGCCTGCGGCGGCCGTCCAGCACCATGAAGGGCCGCTCCTTCCTGGCCCCGGGTCGCACGCACAGGGGCACGACAACGTCAGCCTTGAAGATGGTTTCGGCCAACCGATCGATCTCGTCGTCGGCCGGCTCCTTGGCGCGAAGGTTCTCCGGCGCGATCTCAAGATCGCACAGTGGCACGAACTGGGTATTGGGAACGCCAGCGGGGGTTTCAGCAGCGGGGGTCATGGGGATCATCTCCGGCGTCAGAGGCGAGGGTCATCCTGCCCCTTGGCGCACCCCCTCAAGCCCTCCCTCTCTCCTTTCAGCAGACGCTTCCCCAGCCACAGGTCTGGACCGGCGAACACTGTCCCCGGCGGAGCAAGCGCCTACGTCTGGATCGAAATTTCCAAATTTGCAGACAGCGCCCAGAGCGCCACTTTGAGCGAGGATACGGCATCGGGCCGCGCGAGCGGGCAGGTCCGAGATGCGCCAAGAGCGGACATTTGGATCGCTCCAAGAACACGACCTCTCGCACCACGCCCTGCGGGCTACGGCGCACGTAGCTGGCAGCCTTTGACGTGCTAATAGATGTCAAAACCTACTCAGAATTGCGCGCCTCATGTCACGCTCAGCCTGTTTCGACCACTGCGAGTGCACTTGTGGAGAAACCGACCCAGAGTTTGATCGCATCGCTTCCTCAGAAATGCGATCGCCGTTGCGCTTGGATGACATATGTCGGTCCGGCATCGGTTGGTACCAAGATAGCAGTCTCGGCGATCATCACTTCGACGGTTGGCCGTCTGGCGATGGACTATATATACTTTGGCACAAGGACGATTACTGCCCGCCGCATGAAATGTTCCACATGCGTTCTCTGTACGTTGGCAAAGGGAATTTCCTAAGAAGATTGATCAGCAACTGGAAGACAAAGCCGACGCACAATGAGATGCTGGTTTACGTAACCCACGTTCCCCTAAGCAATCGCGTTGCTAAGTATATAGAACAGTTGCTTCTCGACATCTTCGATTTCCCATACAATAAGGCCGAGAACCCGGGAACACGAAGGCTCTGCGCGCACCTCAGCCCGTTCGAGGTGGACTTATCGCCGACGCGCGCTTTTTGAGGATGCGCCAAGAGCTAACACTGGCCGACGCGCGGTGATCGGACACTCCGCTCGGCAAGCCGCATGCAGTTAGATGACGAACTCACTGCTCTGCGTGGCCCGCTTGCCCCCAACTATAGCTAGCCTCGCCGCCTAGACGCCCCCCGATGAGCGCAGCCCGCCCAAACCCGCAACAGCACTGCAATGGTTCTGGACCGGCGCCGACCCTAGACGTCCGGCCGCGTCGTCCAGTCCAGCGGGATGAGAGCCTTCCCCGATTCCCGCGTCCATCTCTCGCGTGTCGCAGAGACATACCGGGGGTCATCCGCGAAGAAGGCGTGCTCGATCAGGAGAACCTGAAGACCGGATCGCCTCGCGGTTTCCGCGAACAGGAAATCGATGTGCTGGCGCATGGCCCGCACGTCCTCGTCCTCAACCTTGCCAGAAATCTCGGTCTCGTCGTCGTCGCCGCTCGTCGGAAAATAGGGTCGGCTGACCTGGTCGAGGACGAGCAGTCCCGGTACGGGTGCCTTCACGAGCTCGAAGTAGCGCTGCAGCGCAAAAGACAGGGCGATATGGACGGCCAGATAGTTCTGGTCCGACCCGACGTCCGGCATTCTCAGGACCGCGTCGCTGGCGTCCTCGATCACCACCACCTCGGGCACGCGGCTCGAGAAGTCGAGGTCCGAGCCGATGCAGGGCGCGACCGTCGGAAGGATCTTGAAGGTCTCCGAGGCGAACTTCGATACCTTCGCTTCGGCACGCTTCAGCTTGATTTCGCGAGCCTCACGATTCACCCGCGCTTCGAGCTCCTGGATCTCCACTCTTAGGCTTTCGAGATTGGTGGAGGGTTGCCTATCGTGGTCGCCGCTGGACTCCAGGAAGAACGACACGCGTCCGAGCAGGTGGGCCCGTTGCTGTCCGAGATCGGCGAGTTGTCGCGTCTCCTCGGTTTGTCGCAGCCAGGTCTCGATCTGGCCGTCCACTTCCCGGAGCTCTGCGTTCAGGGCGCGGAGCCGCGCATCGACCTCTTCGCCGTGTTCGACCAGACGAGGCCGAACCCGTTCCACAGCGGCGCTCTCTGCACGCACCGTCGCTAGAGTCGCCGCCAGGGCTTTCGCTGTTTCGCGCCCTTTTTCCGACGGCGCTTCACAGACGGGACAGATACCGACGACGCCATCCAGGCGAAGGTGGTCCGCCAGCATCAGCTTCTCGCGCTGGCGCGTTACGGTGCGCTCGAACCCCGAGGCGTCCCGGATCGCCGCTCGGGCCGCCGCCATCCGACGACGCGTCTCGGCGAGGTCGTCGAGAATTCCGCGTCGGCGCGTGTGCAGCGCGCCGATCTCGCCCTCGCTCGGATAGGCGTTCGCGGCCAGCCGCGTTTCAGCCACCTCCCGGACCTGCATCAGCAGGGCCGCCTCCCCGGCGTCCTGCGAGGGCACCCCCGTCAGGCCAAACCGGTTCGCCTCGATTAGGAGGCCGAGCGCGCGCTGCTTCAGCGCGGTATTGACGGCGGCGCGATGTCGCTCGCGCGTCTCGCCCTTCTCCAGCGCCCTCTGCAGTTGACGCAGACGGCGCTCGGCGAGCGCCCCGGCCTCATCCTGCACACCCAGGAAGTACGGCATCGAGCCCACGATATCCCGGGCCTTCGCCGACTGTTCGAGACCATGCAGAAGCACAGTCTCGCTGTAGATAACTTCCTTCGTCACGAAGAGATATGGTGTCACGTGCCGGACCGTGGCCCGCCCCCGCGCGCCCGGCTGACCGTCGTCGGCGATGCCGAGGTCGCCGATCCCGAACGCGCGCTCGATGAAGGCCTTGGCCGCCTCCACATTGGTGGCGCCGTCTAGGTCATCCACCTGATCAGGTAGCGACAGGTCTCGGCCCGACTGGACGTACATGTAGCCGCTGGTGTCCTGACCGACGGGCGGAACGATCCGGGCGATGATCATCTCATCCGGCCCGGCGACCCATTTGACGCCCACGGCCACCACCCGCCTGCGGACATGGGCCGGAAGCTCGCATTTGCTTGAACCGAGGCAGTAGTCGATGGCCTTGATCAGCGTCGACTTACCGGTGCCGGAGGCACCGGTGATGATGTTCATCGCATCGGGCGTCAGAGTGACGTCGCGACGTTCGCCAGATACGCTCAGGAAGAAGATCGTGGCGATGTTCCAGCGGATCATACGGTCAGTCCCATCGTGTCGAAGACGGTACGGGTCGATCCCGCGTCGGCGAACCAGTAGCCAAGCCGCTCAGCGCGCTTCAGCGCCTGCCCCGGTTGATCGGTCAACGCCCTAGCCGCACTCGCCTTGAGCTTTGCGGGTCCGATCTTGAGACGACCGTCGGCTTCGACGGTCACGACCTCGACGAAGGCGCTGAATCGCACCGCCTCGGTGACGATCTCCAGTGTCTGGTTCAACCGGTCGGCCAGGCCGATCTGCACCTCAGGCCGCCGTTGCAGCCACATGGCCAGCCCGGTCTTCTTGTTTGTTCCCTCGAAGCTCGGTCCAAGGTCTCCGGATAGGGCGATCGGCAAGGCGACGTAAGCGGTCGCAAGGTCTGGACCGCGTCCCTTGGTCACCGCATAGGCATCGACGAAGGCGGCGAGGACGAAGGCGCAGAAGGCGGGGTTGGTCTCTGAATAGACATCGTGCGCGACCGTCATCCCTCCGCTCCGAGCAAAACTCCGAAGTCCGCGTGCCAGCCGACCTTCAAATCGATCGCGAGCACCTGGTAGCTGCCGCGCACGTAATAGGACGCATCCCAGCCCTTGGTAATCGGGCGAATGGTGTTAGGTGCCTGATGATGTGACCACCGGAGGATCTTGAGGCCCGCCGCAGCCCGCTCCGCGGCCTCCAGACAGGCGCAGTCGCCGCACATCTGGGCGTGATGATCAGACCATTCGAGCTGGAGCAACCGATCGTACTCGCCGATGGTCGTCGCCATGGCGGGGTTGGCGTTGGTCCACTTGCCCCGCTGCTCGCGCGCCTTCCACTCCTCCCGGATCGCCCGCGTCAAATCTGCGTCCTGCCCGTTCACGAGATGAATCTGGCGCGCGAGCATGCCGTCCGGCTGGTAGTCGGCGGGCGGCATAGACAGTTCGAAATCTGCAGTCAGGACATCCTGCTCGATCTCCGCCACGACGGCGCTGTACTTCTGCTGCAGCTCGGCGCGCGAAATCACCGCGTCGCGCTGGCCACACAGGGAATAGACGATCTCCCGATCCCACCAATGGATCAAGCGGACGGCGACCGCGGGCCTGTCGGCTGGCGGCAGCAGGGTAAGCTCGGCCGCCACCGCCTGCTCGATTTCCGGAAGCGTAAGGCTGTCCGGCATGAGGATGACGCTTCGCAGCAGGTTGGCGCGGGTCGCGTCGCTCAACGCCAGAAACGCCTCGCAGCCTGCCGCCCGGTCCGCGTGCGGAGCCGGGGCCTTTGCCGTGACGGCCTGCAGACGCTCGGTCCTCACACGGCTCGCCTCTGCGACCAGGGCGGCGAGCAACGCGGCACGGTCCGAGCCCGCCGTGAGCAGGACCTCCAGCCCGTTGTCCTTCGCCAAGGGTGCCACCGTCACCAGATGGAGGGAGGTTTCAGCGAGCGTGATGTTCGGGAGGATGTCGATCCAGACCTTGAGGGTCTTCCATAAGGCCACGGACTTCAGCGACAGCGGCGCGGGCGTCTCGGCCATCGAGTGCTTGAGCTGGTGCAGGAGGGTATGGCCGTCGATCTTGAGCTCGACGTCGTCCAGCTGCTCGACCGCGACGGCGGCGTCATCGGCCGACTGCTGCAGGAGCAAGAGCAGGGCGTAGAACGCCTGATAGTAGAAGCCCAGCCATGCCGCTCCCGCAGCATGCCCCTTCGTCGCTGTCGCCAAACCCTGCTGCATTACGCTCCTAGGTGGAATAGCCCGAGACGCATTCCCGTAAGCCTAAGCACATTTCCGCAGGCTTTACCTTATCCAGCTTTCCTTCTTGCTGGTGACTGCAGGCGATCCAATCGAATGCGGACATCCGTTGAGCGGAAGTTCCGAACTGCCGTTTTGAGTTAGGGTCCCCCGTTCCCGGTGGCGGTCTCGGGCCCGACATCACCATTGCCCGAAAGCGGACCCTTCCCAAGGTCGGCAATGAGTCAACTACCGTCTTTCAAGCGCTTGGGCGGCGTGGCCACCTGGGTCGAATGCCGCCTCGTTCCAATCGCCGACGACGCCCGGCGGCAACTCGACCCAGGCCTTCAGGCCGGCCCGGACCAGTTTGGCGAGCAAGTGCTCGGCCGAAGCCTCGCCATCCTTGCCGCGATCCGCGGCGATCAGCACCGAGCGCACGCCAGGCGGCGGGTTCCAGCTTCGCAGGTTGCGGGTCGACATCAGCGACCAGGCCGGAAGCGAGAACCGCTCACTGGCCGATAGCGTGGTGAAAAACCCTTCGGCGACCAGCATCTCCGGCGCCGCCTCGTCGATCCGAACCGCGGCCCCGGCGGGCACGGCGCCGACCGTCTTGCGGTTCAGGCGCAGGTCCGCCGCCCGATGGGCGTTGGGCGCGAGATAGGTCACCTCGACGGCCGTGAGGCCGCCCGTCGCTTCGCTGACGCCGACCAGGAGGGCGGGACGATGATGCCGGCTCTCCGCCGCATAGGCCGAGACCGGCGCATGGCCACAGTGGCGAAGCACCTGCGGTCCTGGCAGGGCGCGCGTGATCGCCCGCAGCCGGCAGTGGCGTTCGGAAAGGGTATTGGCCACGGCCTTTCCAGCCTCCCAGATCCGCCGCGCGGCGTTCAGGCGTTCGATCGTAGTGCCGGCGTTCCCGGCCGCCGAGGCCCGGCGCGACTGGCTAAGGGTGGTCGGGGCGTTGTGGGCGTCCACCAGGCCCTCGCCGCGCAGGTGATCGAGTACTGCGCGCCAGTCGCCATCGCCGAAGGTGTGGACGATGATCCGCCCGTCCTTCAGCAGCAGCGAGACGGACCGGTCGGCGGCGCTGTGGCCCGGCGCCGGAATGTTCGCCCTCTGGCCGCGATCGTAGAGATCGCCGCCCAGGGCCTGGACGATGGGTCTCAAGGACATGGCGACCTCCTGGGACTGCCTGACCAAAATTCACCCACCCCAGGCCTGCCTCCACCCTTTCCGTCCGCGGCCGACGGCCGCTCGGGATCTGACCCGGGGGCGTTGCGGGGGCATCCCCCGCTGGTGGGGGTAGGGGCAGGCCGCAACGCCTGCGACTCAGGGGGAGGGCGCTCCCCAATCAAATCCACAGACAGACCCTTATCCTGAACAATCACTCGCCAAACCGGAGGCTCTCCACGGCATCGCAACTCACAGGCCTGAAATTGAGGCGATCGCCCGGGATATGGCGGCGTAAAATCGTCACAGACGGCGATCAGGAGGGCGACAGCCATGTGCTTTTATAGCAAGATAAGCCCATCATGAGTTTGGGGCATTCCGTGATGAACACCGATCAGATCGCGGGGGACGAGGGCCGAAGCGAAGAAGCCTGGGTCATCGGCGCGAACCCTGAGCTGGCCATCCGGGCCCGCAACGTCTCGATGTATCTGGAGCGTGGCGGCTCGCTCAAAGAGGTCCGGTTGACCGAAAGCGAACACGGCGACTGGAGCGTCTGGCTGCGCCTGGCCGGACGCGCCGGAGAATACCGGCTCGCCAAGTTCAAGTCCGACGCCCCGAAGCTTTATCGCGACGTCAGCCTGGCGGTCGCCGCCTGCCGCGATGATTTCGGCTATTTCGGACCCATCATTCTGTCCACGGACAAACAGCCAAGCGCCGCAACCCGGGCCGCCGGCCAGGATTCCGGCTCCGCCCAACTCGGATGATGGGGCTGGAGCCTAGCCGCGAGAGTCCTGGATGATGACGGCGTTCGAGGTCCCGGACGGCTTGTCCGAAATCGAACACGAGCTGCCGCTCGTTATGGAAATGATCGCCCGCACGGCGCGCTGGGTGCATCCCGACACCTTCAAGGCGTTGCCGATCTGGTGCCCGGACACGGCAAGAAGCCGGCCCCGCTACGACGCGGCCTGGAGCAAGGTTCTGGTCAGCGGCAAGGGCGTGCCCAAGGTCGAGGAAAATATCCGAGCCGCGACGGCGCTGGTCGAGGCGCTCGGGGTCAAAACGCCGCCGAAGCCGAAGAATTGGACCGTCTGTCACATCTGGGGTTACGACGACGAGAATTTCGCAGGCAAGAGCAACGTCGTCCAGGATACACGCTTCTATTCCTGCGTCGGCAACATGACCTGGCTTCCGACCCCGCTGAAGGGCTTCACTGACGCGATCCCGCAGATCAAGGAGTGCCTGCGGGTCTGCGCCTACCATCTCTACGGATGGGCCTGCGAGCATGAGGATGTCCGGGTCGGCGCCGAGCGCGTTCGGGCCGGCGTCATTCCAGCGGGATATCCAGAAGCATGGCCAACGGCCGAGCGTCGCACCCTCCCGCCCGGCACCGCGCCCTACAGCGAGCGGGTGCGCGCGGCGATCGCCAAGCGCAAGGCGCGGTTCCGCCAGCAGCTCGCCGACCCTGCCCTTGAACACTTTGGCCATGACGCCGTGCGCGAGGTCCTGGCCTTTTGGAACGTAGATCTGACGGCGCCGGAGCACTGACACCGGCTACCGCCTGGCGGCCGTCCATCCAGCCCCCCGCGCCTGCGCCGCCGTACAGAACCAGCGCTCGCCGCGCGGCAGCTCGATCCGCGTCGCGGCATAGTCCTCCTGGCCGGGAACGTGGAATATCCGCCGTCCGGCGGCGTTGATGTTGCCCTTGATCAGACATCCGCCGCTTGCGGCCGGCCTTGCCGAAGCAGGTATGGGCGCTCTAGCTGACCGTTCCGCGGCCCGCCACTCCGAGGGCCGCTCGAAGGCACCTGCCCAGACCCCGCGCCGGGCCCGGTGTGCTTCGGCTTCTGCCGCCGTGTAGGCCCCCCCGCTGAATTGGCGATATTCCAGTGCCAAGCCGCCTTTGACCATCTCCAGGCCAAGATCGAGATCGCCCACCCTGCAGCGGGCGACGGCTCGGGCATATTGATCACGGTCCCGCACCTCGCAGGTGACGTTGCGGCGCGCGATCAACCCGACCAGCCGGTCACGCGCCACCTCGCCACAACGATAGTCGCCGCCGCCGGCGTCCTTGCAGGTCTGTCGGCCCTCAGGCGCGTCGATCCCCCACATTCGGACCCGTTCGGAGCCGAGAGTTAAGGTGTCGCCATCGAC